>JANWIY010000086.1 GCA_025449645.1 Chitinophagaceae bacterium
ATCAGTGATATCATGTTTGCCCCTTTGATCATGCGCCGGCGGGCCAAACTTTCTGGTTTCGGTTTTATTCGCCCGGATGCCATTGATATAACCATAGAATGAAAGATTGAAGTCCAGCCTGGTTTGTTCGCCATCTGTGATAGTATCCAATCCTGCTATTGTCTGGTCATGTATTGC
Source organism: Chitinophagaceae bacterium (assembly GCA_025449645.1). Lineage (GTDB taxonomy): Bacteria > Bacteroidota > Bacteroidia > Chitinophagales > Chitinophagaceae > Puia. The sequence goes on from JANWIY010000086.1 coordinate 178, forward strand.
AGCAATCACAGCATCTTCAATCATCTCTTCAATATCGGCGGCCCCAAATTTATCCAGGTTTTGACATGCAAATTCAAGCCATCCCGGAAAGGGGTAGCTCCCGACAACGGTCGTTCGAATAACTTGGTTTGTCATTTTCGCTATATGATTTACAAGATCAGTTTCCTGCCAGGCGATATACATCAGCCATTCGATGGGCATGTTCATCATAGGCAGATTCAAATAGTAATTGAGCCCTCTCATCACCAACAATGGAGGGTGCCGTCAGTACTTTCGGAGGGTGCCCGGATTCGGTTAAAATCCGCGCAACCTCTGCCTTGATGGAATTAACGATCATTACGCCTCCGACGGTAGAACCCGGGGAAACAGGTGTATCAAGCCCCGGGACATATATCATAGAATCACCAGCGGGAGCCCCGCTGTCCAACACAATATCAGCAAAATCTGTAAGTTTTTTTCCATCCTTTCTTTTACTGACGGATTTTTCCAGGTGATCTTTTGTAATGATTGCCACAACCTTTACAGATTTATTCCGGAATAGTTCGGCCATTTCAATCGGAACAATATTGCAGCCACTTGAGGAAATCACCAGGGCGGTATCTTTTTTATCCAATCCAAAATTACGCAGAATACGTTCCGCCAATCCCGGAACATTTTCCAGAAACATCGCCTGCCGCTGACCGTTGGCTCCCACTACATTATTGTGATAAGTAAGTGATAATTCTACGATGGGATTAAAGCCGGGAAAAGAACCATAGCGGGGCCACAATTCTTCAGCCATGATCCGGCTATGTCCTGTACCAAATACATGAACCACCCTTCCTGATAGTATACTTTGCGCAAACCATTGGGCTGCCGCTGCTATTTTTCCCTGCTGCGCCTCCACTTTATCCGCAATGGTCCTGCACTTGTCTACATATGTTTTAATGACATTCATGATTGAAAATGGTTTTTATTAACTATCCTGCATCATGGCGAAACAAGCTGCACCAATGGCCCCACCCATGTCACCAAATTGTGATTTCAGAATGACCGTCTTGTTGCCACCGGCGCGCCATTCATACAGGGACAAAAAATGTTCAAGCGGTTCGAACAATTCATGGTCTGCTTCCGTGATGCCGCCGGCAAGAACGACACACTCAGGCGACAATACATTGGTGACGCATGCAATACCGATTGCCAGTTTTTTAACCGATACCAGCCATACTTCCTTTGCAAAATGATCACCAGTCCTGAATGCATCCAGCAATGCAAATGTATCACTGAATCTGCCCATGGACCTTTTTTGAATGGTGGCATTACCAATGGCATCCTCGAGACTGCCTGGCATGCCTGTTATATCCGGCTCCCCTTCGTTGTCCAGCGTGATATGGCCAATATGACCTGCTTTCTGAAAACTGCCCTGGTACAGTTTTCCATCAATAAGAATGGCTCCGCCCACACCAGTTCCCAGTGTGATCAAAACGACATTTTTTTTATTTTTCGCTACGCCCAGTTTTGCTTCAGCCATCAAAGCGCCAAAAGCGTCATTCAGCACCCATGTTTTATGGTTCACCAAAGATGACCAATCAAAATTTTCCAATCCTTTCAAACGCCCTGGCATATGCGCAATAGCTGAATTTGTTTCGTTGGGAAGGCCAGGCGCGGAAATGCCAACGACAAAATCAGAAGCACCCAGTTTGGATCTCAATTCTTCAATGCTGGCAGCCGTGGCCTGCTTCCAGACGGAATCATCGCCATCATAGGTGGGTGTATACAACTGCTGAAGGATGTTCCCTTCTTTGTCCAATGCAACCGATTTTATCCTGGTTCCTCCCAAATCAACCCCGAATAATACTTTCGACATGTAGGTTGTTTAATATTGGCCTTCGGAAACACTCCAGCCCCCATCCACTAAAATGACCTGCCCGGTAATAAATTTAGAATAATCAGACAATAAGAAAACAGCGGCTCCATCCACATCTTCCGGTATTCCTATTCTGCCTCCTTCCAACTGTTGTTTGGTTTGAATGAATTGCATAATGCCTTCATCTGCAGCTGCCCTCTGTGACATAGGCGTTTTTATCAATCCGGGTGCAATGACATTTACCCTGATATTATAATGACCATAATAGGATGCCATTGATTTGCTGAGCCCGATGATCGCGGATTTTGCGGCTGTATAAGCATGCGTGGAAAAATACTTTGGAGAAGGGGAAATGGCCAGCACGGAACCCATATTCAATATCACCCCTCCCTGTTTATGATTGATAAAACAATTTAGAGCGGCACGGTTCGAGAACATAAGGCTCGTGAGATTGAGTTCCATGGTTTGGTGCCAGCCTTCAGCTTTCATTTCGTGTAAAGGCCCGTCACCAAATTTTCTGCCACTTCCTCCCGCAACATGGTATAATCCATCAAAACCTCCAAATCGCTCAATACAGGCCTGGATTGCATTTTCAGCTACCCCTTCCTCCCTGGCATCACCAATTATTACAGCGCCCCTATTCATAAACTGACTGCTCGCTTCTTCCGACCGTTCGGCATTATTGCCTACTGCTATGACCCCCGCTCCTTCCTCGATACAGGCCAGGGCGGCTGATAATCCAAGGCCGTCAGTCCCACCAATAATAACTATCTTTTTATTTAACAGCCACTGTTTTGCCATGTCGTTTAGCAATGTAATTATTTTCTTCCTGTATTATGTTCCATTTGGATTTATTGGTCTCTTCAGAGCCATAAAATTCGGGATTTCAGGGTCCCGAACAACAGGAGCATCTTAAATCGCCAGGTGGACCTTATCCAGGCAAATAGGAAATCATCAGTAAAAAATGGCCATAACAAATCAGGCAATATAAAATATTGCCTGAAGTAAGAGATAAAGAGCGGTTCTAAACCATGTCCAAATTGAAAGGCAATTCACGTATTCTTTTCCCCGTGAGGTTAAATATGGCGTTTGTCAGCGCGGGTGCAACGGGAGGCAGGCCGGGTTCTCCACCTCCGCTGGGGTCATAACTATTTTTCATAACGATCACCTCTATTTCCGGGCACTCGTTAATACGCATCATCGCGTAATTGTTAAAATTCTGTTCGACCACTCTTCCTTTTTCAATTGTCAATCCACTTTTGTATGCCGCCGTAAGACCCATGACCACGCAACCCTCGGTCTGGAATTTTATGATATCCGGATTCACTACAATGCCACAATCTATCGCCACGGTTATTTTCATCACGCTCACATTCCCATCTTTGGCTGCAATTTCTGCAACCGCCGCAACAAATGTTTCTGAACGCTCAACTATGGCCACTCCTTTCCCGGTATCCTTTTGAGGCGGACGGTACCAGCCGGTTTTTTCAGCAATTGCTTTCAGCAAGGCTGTATAGCGCTCATGGTTTTTGAGCAATGAAAGGCGAAAGTCGAGCGGGTCTTTCTTAGCTGCTACAGCCAGCTCGTCTATAAACGATTCGTGTGCAAAACAGTTGGTAGAATGATATACGGAACGCCAATAAGAAATCGGAATATATAATTTACGAAGCACACCTTTAATTACCATGTTCGGAATGAGGTAATCCGTATTTATTCCGCCGGCAATCCCATCGGTAGCGCGATCATCGTCGCCGGTTTGATTTCGTATATCCTGGCAAATCACTTTATGTTCGAGCCCGATGGGGTTTCCTTCACTATCCAGCGCGCCTTTGCAAACATTGAGCGAGCAGGCCCTGAAAGGTCCCTGGGTAAGATCATCTTCACGGGTCCAGACAACCTGTACTGGCATACCGGTTTTCATAGAGAGGTCAGCAGCTTCTTCGGCAACATCAGTTAAACTTCTGCGCCCAAATGCGCCACCCATATATGTATAGTGAATAGTTACATTGTCTTCAGCTATTCCGCATTGCCTGGCAAGCTGTGAACGAAAGCCATTAGGGTTTTGCGTTGAGCCCCAGTACTCGCAGCTGTCCTTTTTTGCGTACACAATGGCGTTCATCGGTTCCATAGGCACATGTGCCTGATAAGGTGTTTCGTATGACACTTCAATTTTTACAGGGGCTGAATCATAAACTTTTGAAAAATTCCCTTTTTCTTCAAATATCACTCCATCCTGCGCCGAGGCCTTCTTATAATCTTCTTTTATTTTTTTTGTTGACCAGGATTCGAGGTCGCCGTTATCCCATTTTACTTCCAGGGCCTTTCTTCCCTGAGCTGCTGCCCAGTAAGTGTCAGCCAATACAGCTACTCCTTCTCTCCGGTGGCCCCATACATTGCGCTGGGTCTTCAATACATATTTCACGCCTTTCACTGCTTTAGCCTTTGAATCGTCATAACTGACCAATCTCCCCAGGAAAACCGGAGATCTTTCAACTGATGCATATAGCATACCTTTTACGCTGCAATCCAAACCAAATACAGCCTCTCCGTTCGTTTTTGAAGGAATATCCTTCCGGGGAGGTGAAGTGCCGATGATGGTAAAATCCTTCGGGTCTTTGAGTTTCGGATTTTGTGGCGGAGATAATCTGGATGCATCTTCTGCAAGCTCAATATAGGTAAGCTTTTTCCCTGTTGACCGATGAATGACCGTCGCATCATTGGCATAACAATCGCCCTGAAGCACATGCCAGCGATTCGAGGCAGCTGTTATTAATGTTTCTTTTGCAGCAGCACCTATCCTTCGCATCAATTCGAAATTGCCGGATATGCTGCTGCTGCCGACAACCATCTGGTCACCATATAATTTGCGATCTGCCGGCGATGCCATGATGTTCACTTTAGCAATATCGACTTCCAGTTCCTCGGCGATGATCATGGGGATGGATTCAAAGGTTCCCTGGCCCATTTCCGGACGGTGATTGTAAATGGTAATTCCCGCCGAAGAATCAATAAAAACATATGCATTTATTCTGGCGCCGGGAGCACTGGCAGACAGGTTCACGATTTGCGGGGCTTTGTTTTTTATATCCAGGTAGCCTACGATAAACAAGGCCGCACCTGGCAAGGCAACAATTCTAATGAAATCTCTTCTCTTGATTTTTTGACCGGTTTTCATTGCAATTATTTTGCTATGGCTGCCACAATTTGACTATTACATGCATGAGAAATGAAGCATGTTCAACTGGATATGGTTGATTCCGATCAGGTTATTAATCCGGAAGATAGGCTCCCTTATCCAGCCATTGTTTAAATTGTCTGGCGAATTCTTTATGGGTCAATGGCGGAAGAGTAAGGCCCTGCTCCGGATGCCAGCCTGCTGCGACGAGCGTGTCATTCACAACATGGGCGACCAGCTGTGCTTTATTCCTGCCTCCGTTTTCTTTTGTATTGAGAATTTGCGCGGCAAGTTCTCGTGGACTCCTTCCCTGAAAAACCATTCTGGAGCTGGCCGGAGGGAGTTGCCATTTTGGATTTCCGGGAGGCATCCCCACACCGGGAATGTTCTTTGGCTGATGACAGTTCGAACACTTGAGGGCATACATTCCTTTACCATCCTTTCCGCGCACCACGCCCTGGGTATGAACATGACTGTCATCACCCTGCAAAGGTGCGTCGCCGGAAGGATGGCAATTCATGCAACGCGGACTCATCAGCACCCTATAAGCCTCGAGGAATGACTTCTTGGAAATTATGCTGTCCGGCACTTTATCAGGATGTTCATTGCCCGAAAGTTTAACGGTATATAATATTTTATGTTTTTCTTTTAATGGAAGAATAAAAGCAGAACCCCCGGCAATGAGAACGGTCATCGACACAATAATACCAACCCATTTTTTGAAATTCATCATACCAATTCAAACTTTATTCATGTTGAAGGGCAGTTTACGGATACGTTTTCCTGTGGCGGCAAAAATAGCATTGGCGAGAGCCGGGGCAAATGGCGGCAGACCGGGCTCACCAACGCCTCTAATTTTTGGTCCGCCTTCCGCGATAATATGCACTTCTACCTCCGGCATTTCATTAATGCGCACGAGCGGATAATTGTGAAAATTAGTTTGACGGGTCTGGCCGTTTCTGAAAGTGATCGCGCTCTTCGTGGCGGCAGTCAGGGCCATAGTGGCGGCACCCTCCACCTGCAAGGCAACGGTATCCGGGTTTACCACGGTTCCCAGATCGATCACCATGTATACTTTTTCGATGTGAATGCTAGTTTTATCCTTACTGGATACTTCGACAACATATCCTCCGAGTCCGGCAAAAAACTCATACTGCGCTACTCCACGTCCCCAGCCTTCGGGAAGAGCTTTTTCCCAATGAGAAACTTCCTTGAGTTTCAATAGCAGCCTTTTTGTATCCGAGGGTTTTGTCAGCAGCACCTGCAATCTGTATTCGAGGGGATCCATACCTGCTTTCTCAGCCATCTCATCGATAAAACATTCATGAGCAAAGGCAACCGTGGAACTGGTTACCGAACGCCAGGCCGCCAGGGGAATATGGATCTGGGAGAAAACATATTCATTTTTCATGTTGGGCAACTCGTATGCCTGTGTACTGATGCCTTCTGTCATCGATGAACTTTCTCCGCTGGTATCTTTTTTGTCTTCCAGCGTGGATCCCATCGAAGGTGAGATCACTTTATGCTGAAAGGCAAGTGGTTTTCCATCGGCGGCAAGTCCCGCTTTCATAGCCGAAAAAGTCGGCGGCCTGAATGGCCCGAGCTGGGTATCTTCTTCCCTTGTCCAGATCATCTTAACGGGAGTCTCCATTTCCCTCGCAATGCTCGCGGCTTCTACTGCATAATCATTGTACAATCTTCTTCCAAAGCCGCCACCGCTGAAAAGAATATTTACTTTGATATTGTCGGAGGGAATATCCAGGTTCTTTGCGATTTCACTCTTTACGCGGTCGGCTCCCTGAGAGGAGACCCAGACCTCTACTCTATCTTTTCCATGCCATTGAGCCGTACAGTTCTGCGGTTCCATTGGTGAATGTGAAAGCATCGGTAATTCATAAAGAGCGGTTATTTGGACAGGGGCTGACTGAAATGAACCTTCAAAGTCTCCATCACTGTGCACCACCTGGCCCTCATTGCCTGACATATCACGGAGTGTTTGTTCGTAATTTTCTGTATCGAAGCTGTCATTCCCCTCATAATCCCAATTCGTTTTCAATGCCAGTTTCCCCTGGTAGGCTGCCCAATAGGTATCTCCTATTACTGCAATGGCATCGTATTTATGGGCCCCCAGGGCACGCTGGAATCTGATCAATTTTGTTACGCCCTTAATGCGCATGGTTTCTGAGTCATCATAACTGATCAGCTTGCTATTAAAAACCGGGCAGTGCGCTACTGAAGCGTACACCATTCCGGGCAATTCAACATCGATTCCGTAAACGGCTTTGCCGGAAACCTTGAGCGGAACATCCGGCCTCGGATAATTCTTACCCAGTATTTTGAAATCTTTCGGATCTTTTAATTGAGGGTTTTGGGGTACAGGAAGCTGCGCTGCTGCTTCTGCCAAATCACCATAAGTAAAAGATTTGCCGGATGGTTTGTGATAAACATTTCCTTCTGATGCATAACAATCAGTAACCGGAACCTTCCAGCGCTGGCTGGCAGCAAGGATCAGCATTTCCTTTCCGGCAGCTCCTACTGTGCGAAGTTTCTGGTATTGACCGCGAATGGAATTGCTACCTCCCGCAGTTTGACGGCCAAATTCTTTCTCGCCTCCCGTCTGTAAAATCCTGATCTGCTCCAGCGAAACCTCAAGCTCCTCTGCGATCATGGCCGGAACGGATTGAAACGTTCCCTGCCCCATATCAGGCATGGGATTCATGATAGAAATGGTACCCGAACTTTCTATAATGATATAAGGATTTAGCTTGACAGTAACCGCATCCGCGCCTGAAGCAATCAGTTCATGGCCATCAGATTTCCACCCGAGGCCCAGAACGAGTCCAAGACCGCTTAACCCTGACAAACGCAAAAAATGCCGCCGGTCCAGCCCGGATCTTGGTGCAGAATCTTTCACTATAAGATTTTGTGACATGATCAGTTTTTTATCCGTTCATGATTTCCGCTGCCCGGTGTATAGCTTTTCGGATCCTTGTATAGGTTCCGCATCTGCAAAGATTGCCCATCATGGCTTCGTCAATATCCTGATCAGTTGGATGCGGATTTTCCCGGAGCAGAACGGCGGCAGACATGATCTGACCGGACTGACAATATCCGCATTGCGGAACCTGTAATTCTATCCAGGCTTTTTGAAGCGGATGCGAAGTATTGTCCGAAATTCCTTCGATGGTGACAATCTCCTGGCCATCTGCTCTTCCGAGCAGGGTGACGCAGGAGCGTACCGCCTCTCCGTCCAGGTGAACGGTGCAGGCACCACACTGAGCCATCCCGCAGCCGAACTTGGTGCCCTTGAGTCCTATGAGGTCCCGAATTGCCCATAAGAGCGGCATTTCAGGGTCTGCATCAATCTGGTATTTTTTCTTGTTTACGGTTAATGAAATGGAAGCCATACGCAGAATTTTTTATTATTGGCGATCTGAAACCGGATACATCAAATTTATTCCTTTTTTACAAGCGATTTCCTTTGTCTTTGCTGAATGGAAATAATTATTTCGCAACGGGTTAACCCATCAAAACCCGTGCTAGGTAATTTTTTATAAATTCGAACCTCAAGCCCTTTCCTTTGATTATTCGGATAATAAAGCGTAAATCAATAAGGTAAAGGAATGGAAGAAATTATTTTTCATGCTTTTCACCCGCTTTCACAGAAAATAAATGAAGGACATAAGGAAATAGGGCATCCATAGAATCAGAAGCACCTGAAACGGAACCTGGCAAAGTAATGACCAGGCTGTTTTTTATAAAGCCTGCAACTCCTCTGGATAGCATCGCAAAAGCTGTCCGGTCCTGGCCGTAACTTCTTGATGCCTCCATGATTCCGGGAATCCTGCGATTGAGCAGAGGTTCTATTGCTTCAGGCGTAATATCCCTGGGAGAAAGCCCGGTTCCACCCGTGAATAGGATTAACTCATAATCAAGCGAACTAAAATGCCTGGCTCTTTCCTGCACAACTGCAAAATCATCAGTGATGATTTCATAAGCTGTGTTGCCGATCCCGAAAACTTTGAGTTTTTCAATCACTGCCTTACCCGATTTGTCTTCCGTTTTTCCCATCGAAATACTGTCTGAACAAACGATGACCGCAGATCGCATATACTGCGTGATCTCTAATTTCAAATCGCTCTTACCACCAGATTTTTTTTCCAGGCGAATGGAACTGATCTCGATTTGTTTATCCAGCGGTTTCAGCATATCATAAATAGTGAGTGCCACAACTGCCGCTCCATGCATTGCTTCCACTTCAACACCGGTTTTATAGATCGTGCGCACTTCAACCGAAATATTTATTGTGAGCCCTTCTGTTGAAAAACTTATGGCGGCATATTCTATGGGCAACGGGTGACAGTCCGGTATAACATCTGCTGTTTTTTTTATGGCAAGCAGGCCCGCCGCCCGGGAAAATTCAAATACATCACCTTTAGGAACCGCTTTCTGAATTACCGCATTCATAGCAGCCGGGTTTTGAAGAACAACCCTGGCAGTTGCCGTAGCTTTGCGGAGTGAGGAATGCTTATTGAGGATATCCTTCATCAGGGTAAATTGATTTTCCATTGAAAGCTTTCATCCTCTAAAATTTCCTTTCCCCAAACCGGCAATTCTGATTTTATCCTGTCCACCGTTTCCGAGCAGGCGTCAATGGCTGATTTCCGGTGAGGGGCGGAGGTAAATACGAAAAAACATATTTCTCCAACCGCGATTTTTCCAAGGGAATGATAAATGTGCATGCAGGTGAGGCCATACTTTGGAATGATATGCTCCCGGATGTTGTTTGTGATTTCCAAAGCCATTTCACGGTAGCTGGTATATTCAATCTCAATAACCTTCTTACCCAAGCTTTTATCGGCCCTCACCTGACCCAGAAAAATGCTATGCCCCCCTATCCCGGTTTTGGACTGATGAGCCGCAATCCGTTCCGCGATAAATTTGGCGGTGACCGGACCTTCTATGAAAATGTCCCTGACTTTTTCTTTCATGATTATCCTCCGGAAAAAGGAGGCAGGAGCGCCAACTCCTGGCCTTCTCTCAACAATGCATTTGAATGAATTATTTCTCTGTCCACTGCAACCAGGCAGGGGATGTCCTTCATTTTTGGAAATTTTCCGGCCAATTCCTTCATCAACCCATCAGTATCCGAAATCCCCTCCACCATGAACTCGGATAAACCGGTCAGTTCTTTAAGCTGTCCGAATAAATAGACTTTTACTGCCATAATAATTTCCAGGCGGCCACCATCAGTACGAAGGCTTGCGGAAAGTGCCGCTATCAGGTTTACAAAAATAAACAAAGCGCCGATGGCAGTAGTCGTTATTTTAATTAGACCGGCAACAGCCGGATGGTTACCTTTTCAGCTTTTTCGTATTGCAGTCTTTGCTCGTCCAGACAGACCAGACAATTGGCCTGCGCGAAAGACCGGAGCCGGAATGATTCCTGCGCTGGAAGAATCGTGACGATTCCGTTTTCAACCTTTCCCTTCAGAAACTGGGTGAGACCCTCCACTTTGCGAAAATCTTCTTTCAATATTGCATCGCTCAACCTGTTGAGCCCGGACTCTTGCATTATCAATCCGATGGCAGGTAAAACATACTCATAAAAACAGGTAATTACGGAAGCGGGATTTCCCGGAAGCCCGAAGATCAGTTGATTTCCTTTTGTTCCAAAATAAAAAGGCATTCCCGGTTTTTGCCTCACTTTGTGAAACTGACATTCGATCCCATTGAGGTCAGCCGCCCTCCGAACAAAATCATAGTCGCCCACACTTACACCACCTGTAAGGAGCACCAGGTCGCTGGTTTCCAGTGCCAGCGCAAGGTTTTTCTGAACAATGGTGAGTTCATCTCCTGCATACAGAATTTGAATCTCAGGAGCGAAACACTGCCGCAAAGCAGCCGACAGGAAATAAACATTAGATTCATAAACCTGTCCGAAGCCCAGTGCATTGCCGGGATTTTGTAATTCTTTGCCCGTGGCAATAATCGTGGTAACAGGGGAAGGATAGATACTTACCTTGGGTAGTCCAATACTTGCCAACAAGCCAAGCAGGGGAGCTGATAAGCAAGCGCCTTTTTGCAAAAGCAACTCTCCTTTTTTTATTTCAGAACCACGAGGTCTTACAAAGGTTCCTTTTTCTATTTGCCTGTTTTCAATCCGAATATGTGCCGGTCCGGCTGAAACTTTTTCCTGCATCAATACCGTATCAGCTCCAAGGGGAAGAGGCGCTCCGGTAAAAATCCGCATGGCATGCTTCTTAATAAGTTCTACCTGTTGGACTGAGCCTGCCGGAATAACTCCCTGCAAAGGCAAAGTATCTGAAATGTCCCCTAAGCAGATTGCATAACCATCCATCGAGGACTGGTCAAAAGCCGGAATATCCAGGGCGGCATATACATCTTCAGCAAGGGTAAGGCCGAGGGTTTTTTCAATCGGAAGAATAACGGGAGGAAGTGTTTTTGCCTTGCTGGCAATGATGCTGCGGGCTTCTTCAACCGGAATAAACTCCTTCGGACCCATATTTCTATTTTACGCTTTCAATTAGAATTCTGCTGGCTATTTCAAATATTTTCTTCCGATGGCTTTGTCGGTCCTGATTTAATTATCCGCCAATCGTAATCATGCTCCTGTTTTGAATTTTTGCCGCATCGAGCATTTCAAAAGTTCCTGAAAACTGACCTCCAAGCTGTTTTGCTTTTTCCCGCATCGTCTGGTGAATTAAGGGTAGAATATCTTCTCCTTTCCGCAGGGCGGAGAGCAGATCGGTTTCAGCAGCTGAAAAAAGACAGTTCTTGAGTTTGCCGTCTGCGGTGAGCCGCATCCGGTTACAACTGCTGCAGAATGGTGCACTCATCGTACTTATCACTGCAAAAGAGCCCGCATGTCCGGGGATCATAAAGTGCTTGGCCGTATCATTTGCTCCGCCTTTAACAGGCAAAAATTCATATTGTTTACCGATTTTCTCCAATATCTCATCCATGGAGAAAACTTTATCATTCCTCCAATGATTGCCGCTGAAGGGCATGAACTCTATGAAGCGGATCTGTACAGGAATATGAGTTGTCCAGGAAATAAAATCATTGATTTCCTCATCGTTAAAACCTTTCATCACAACCATATTTATTTTTACCAGAAAATCGTGCTGCAACAGCAATTCGATATTGCTGCGCACCTGGTGAAAAAGATTGCGCCGGGTGACGAGCATGAATTTATCCGGCTGAAGCGTATCCAGGCTTATATTTATTGTCCTGATGTTTGCTGATTTAAATACGGATAAAAATTCATGCAGTCGGGTTCCGTTAGTTGTCATGACCAATTCCACGGGTAAAGAACCTAATAATTCGAGAATGCGGGCGGCATCCCTTCGTACGAGAGGTTCGCCTCCGGTGAGCCGGATCTTTTTAACGCCTTCTTCAACAAATAACCTGGAAATTTTTTCGATTTCTGCGGTTTGCATCAAACGGGCGGCAGGTGCAAAATCATAATCATCTTCCGGCATGCAATAAAAGCAGCGGAGATTGCAGTTATCGGTGAGCGAAATCCTCAGATAATCATGCACACGGTCAAATGAATCTTTTATCATCGCTATTTTGTTCTTAAAAGCAACCGGTCATAGTCTTCAGTTGTGTCAACATCAATGCTACCCTGGTCAAAATGAACGCAGGCGAGATCGGCCTGGTTGGTATTTAATATTTTTTTTGCTCCGTCCTCGCCTTCTAATAACAATAATTTTTCAAAATATGCTTTCCCAAACAGGACCGGAGTTCCGATTGTTCCCACATATGCGGATCCGACTATGCCCTTGTTTTGCTCTTTCTTCATTTTCATCAATTGCCCGAATAAGGCTGCTGAAACAAACGGCTGATCACATACCGCGATGATCAGTGAATCTGTTTCAGGACTCAGTGCTAATATTTTTGAAACCCCGGCTACGATTCCGGATGCCATGCCAGACTGCCATCGGTCATTGTAAACGATTTCCACCTTTTTATTTCCCAATACCCCGGATACGGAAGCTGAACTTGCTCCGGTCACGACTACCACCGGGTTCAAATTGGCTTTCTGTGCTTCTTCAACAATGTTCTCGACCAGCGTCTTTCCATAGTAAACCAGGAGCTGCTTGGGTTTACCCAAACGCATCGAAGGGCCCGCTGCAAGTATGATGATTCCTGTTTTATCCATGACTTCCTGTATCTGCCACAAAACTGTGAATAGGATTTGGTTTTAGCCTGAGTGATGATCCTTCTCGTCCGGTAAAGAAGGCATTTATTTCGGATAAAACCGAAAGGGAAATTTCGGCGGCGGTTTCGGCGCCTATGTCCAGACCAACAGGGGCGTAAATTCCAGAGCGCTGTTTCTGGTCAAGAAAAATGCCCTGCTCCTGCAGATCCAAAAGCATCCGGTCACGCTTCTGGGCTGGTCCAAGTATGCCGATATAGGCATAGTCAATAGTGACCAATTCCTTCAGCAGGGCCAGATCATAATTATAGTTATGCGTCATCAAAAGAAAAGCCGTTCCTGCATCGGGTCGAAGCTGCCTGAGTACCATGGCGGGTTTTGAAACCAAAACCTGATCTGCGTTTGTGAAGCGCTGCCTGGTACCATAATCTGACCTTCCGTCAACCACTGTGGTATTCCATCCCAACATACCGGCCATTTCAACCAATGGCTGTACGTCATTTCCTGCACCTGCTATCACCAATGCAACGGGTGGCTTTATGAATTCAATAAATGCTTTGAGTGATTGTTCTTCAGCCTGGTAATCTTTAAAGCAGGAGAATTTCTTTCCAAATGCGTCTTCTATATCGGCCGCCAGATCCTCCTTTATATTTTCCGGTGACCGGCCCAGGAGCAGACCATCCTGATAGAGCAGGCAGGTCCCCGGCTGATCCACCTGGCCCCTCGCGAAAAAGCTAACCAATACGGCGTCCTGCCTTTCTGCTATTATTTTTTTCAGAAAATCAATGGGGTTGTTTTCTCTTTTGATATCCAGAGGCTCAAACAAAATATGGACGATACCATTGCAACCCAATTGAACCCCGAATTTTAGATCATCCTCGTCCAGCGTATCATAGGTTACAAGTTTATTCTGCTCACTCGCAATGGCGAATAAGGCTTTGCGTAACGCATCTCCTTCTAGACATCCTCCACTTATGGCTCCTGTTAACCGCCCATCTTCCGTAACCAGCATCCGGGCTCCGGGCCGCCGATAGGAAGATCCTTCTACAAGCACGACGGTAGCCAGTGCGGAGCGCTTCCCGTCCTTCTTAGCCTGATCAAAAGCCTTAATGATATCAGTGATCTCCTTCATTTTCAAATCTGCTTTTCAAAGTTACAGCAAGCGTTCAAATGTTGCGGCAATTGATTTCTCTCTATGAGGCCTGACAAGGCCGGAGTTATTTCACTCCTGCATATGCATAATGATTACACGTGGCTTTTAAATTGAGAATAATCTCTTTCTTGGAAAGAAATACGATCCTGGGAAAAATTGGCGGAGAAAAAATTGTTCAATTTATTGATAATCAGTCTATTTTGATTTGGAATAGAAGTTGAAAATGAATGCTCAGGAAAGAAAACCAGAATATGAACAGTTATTTTCAAAAAAAACAAGACCTGATATATATGTTCAAGCGCATATGTATATCATTTGTCATATTATTCGGTACCCTTAAGCAGAGTATAGGACAAACACATGTCCAAACCACAACTCTGTTCCAGACGACCACGGCTACAACAATCGCCCGCGCATTTGCGGCTTCGAGCACTTCAGGAAATTTAATTGTTGTACATCTGGACTGGGACGGGCAAACCAGGAGCATTACATCTGTTACTGACAATAAAGGGAACAGCTACTCAAGAATAAACGGACCCACAAACTGGGATGGGGTCAACTACAGAGCGGAACTCTGGTATGCTTATAACATCATTGGAGGCGGAGCAGTTATAACTGTTACAGCGAAACTTTCCGGCGCTCCTACTAGTTTTTCCCAAATTTACATTAGCGAATATTCCGGCATTGCCACTTTCGATCCATTGGATCAAAGCTCGGTAGCTATAGGTAATGCGGCGGCTGTCAGCAGTGGCGCAAAGACCACTACTTATACCAATGAGTTGATCTACGGGGCAAGCATCGGTGCTTCCGGAGTATTATCAACAGGCGCTGGTTATACAAACAGGTCAACAGCCAACAGCAATATTATTGAAGACAAAAATGCTGCGGCCGTGGGCGCTTACAATGCAACTTTTACAAGCGCAAGTGGTAACTGGATAGCCCAAATGGTTACATTCATTTCCACAAGTTCAATTGTTTTACCTATTGACCTATTATTTTTCACAGGAGAATGTAATAATAATAATATTGTTTTAAAATGGGCCACAGCTTCGGAAACGAACAATGAGTATTTTACTGTTGAACGAAGCGAAGACGGTTCTCAATGGGAAGCCGTCGGAACCGTAAAAAGTACGGGAAACTCCTCGATCACTCAAAACTATTCGTATACCATTGGTGAAACAAGCGACAAAATTTCTTATTTCCGATTAAAGCAAACCGACCTTGATGGGAACTTTAAATATTTCAATACAATTCCTGTCAATAATTGTAATAGTAATTCAGCGGGACTGAGTATTTATCCAAACCCCTCGAATGGAAGATCACTATTTGGCAAGATTAATCTTAAAGCAAATGAAGAATATTCTATTATAATATTTGATGCTGTTGGGAATGTTGTACTACGCTCAACGTCCAGTCAACCTCAGTTTACAGTTAACTTTCCCCAAACCCTACCTTCAGGCGTTTATTTTGCCAAGCTGTCTTCAGCAAGTTTCTCTACCGCCAGGTGTTTTTTAGTAGCCCACTAGATAAGAATCAATTCTTGTCACCTGGCAAAATATTTTAAATTACCTTGAAGTGCATGTCAGAATCTGTTGATTTAGGGTTCGGGCTTAAATAAAACCTGAACTTTTAAGCAAATAATCGGAGGGCATCCGCCCGTATCTTTTCTGGAAACATTTGGAAAAATAAGACGGGCTGGTAAAACCTGTTTCAAACGCAATTTCTGAAATGGTGCCGGCGCTTTTTCCCAATAATTTTAAAGCTTCTTTAAGCCTGTATTCCTTTATAAATATATTGGGGGATTTGCCCGTGAGTAAGATCATTTTGCGGTACAACCGGGATTTGCTGCAACCCAGGGGCCTGCTAAAATCATCCACTTTCAAATTTGTATTGGTCCAGGCAGAATCAGTATAGTCCATCAGGAGAGTGAGAAATTTCTCGTCTTCCGGCGTAAGGAAAAAGAAACCCTCAGCTTTTCTGAAAGCATTTGCACTTTCGCTTTTGCATAAATCCTTAACCTCAGCAGAAACTATAATTTCTCCTTTTACAATTTCACACATGCGTTCAGCTAATTTTATTGTATCCTCAAAAATCAATTGCTTTTTGGTTACCGGGACACCTGCGCTTAACCCAATTTTAAAAATTATTTTGCCATACTTAAGATCCTTATTGAAATCTTTCATCAGCAGCCCAATGTCCGATGCCGCCATGACAGTATTTGTTACCGATTTGAAAGAAACCAAATAATGGTAATCTGAATGTTCAACAGGTTTACCTTCACGGGCTTTCAATATATTTATGATGGCATCACTTAAATTCCTCAATTCCGGTTCAAATTGGAAACCGGCTCCAGGCAACAGCCCTGGGTGTTTTATCCCGATGACCATGATGGCCCGGAAAGCAGGGTCATCAATGATATTCAACCCGGCGTCCTGTGCTTTTGTGGGATCCTCAATCCTGCCTAAAAAAGATTCTACTATGCCGGCTTCTACTTCAATGATGCTGTTCGGCACCTGACCGTGGGCCTCATTGTGCATTTTTTCAATGGCCTTTGCATCCGGTGCTTCAATTAAACAAAATGCTGTTTTTCTTTTTTCATCAAACCAATAAGTGAGTCCTCTGCATCCGAACTGATGTTGTATTTTCACATCTTCCTGGTGCAATTTTGCCACGTCCTCTGCGGTTACATTTGCTGACACATCGTGCCGGTCCATATAAATCGGCATATCAGAAATTTTTAAGGGTTTTCTACCCTGAAACTGGACAAGCTAAAGTTAGTTTATTTTATGAGCCACTCTTTAAAATTATCATAAAAGCAGGTCATGTTTTCTCCTATGGCTGCTCCTGGAAGACTGTTCTAAATCGGGAAAAATGAATTTAATTCCAATGAATTCATCATTTTTGACTTGCCCAATTCGCAAACTCTTTCTATTGGTTCAAAAGGGCCGCCGGAATTTCCTTTATGGATTTTATTTTGATTTCCTTATAAAAGACTTCCGCCCCTTCGCATTGAATCTGCAATTTCCCTTTCACGAGCGGAATTATTTTACCTTGCTCATATTGGCTGGAATGAAACAGCTTCATCATCACTTTATTATTTATCAGATGTACACTGGTGCCATTCAGGCAATATAAGTCAAGCGTATTCCATTCACCGCTGGGTTTTTCAGCATCCACAGCTTTTTTACAATATCTTCCTACTTTGCTTGTGGCGCTGAAAGTAACCAGGGGAGCTCCTAAATGATAGACATAGGAAGTGTCTGATACCTTTATTGCCGGAATGTCTTCGATTCCGCCTGCCACTCCCCAATATTCGCCGCAATTTCCTTCTTCAATCTGGAATTCCTGGGAGCGCATCCAGGCGCCATAATCGGCCCCCTGAGGTCCAACGGAAAAATAAAGCAGTCCGCTATCTCTCTTCTTATTTCTTTTAGGCCCCCAGGTTGTTGCACCCCATTTAAATTTAAGCTGAAGATGAAAATTATCATATTCCTCATTGGTAGAGATGGCCCCAAATCCTTCCCCGGAAATACGGATCAGTTTTTCACCATCCTGCCCCACGACGGAGAATACATGATGAGGGTCATTGTTTAATCCAACAGGAACATCGCTCAGCTTTGCTCCGGAAGAATCTATAGGCGGACCGAGATAGGTATCCCATCCCCGAAAATCCTTCCCATTAAACAAATCCTTCCATTCATCTCTATTTTCATTAACCTGACTAAATCCCGGCAGCCCAATAAAAACGATCAACAAAAGAAAAAAGATGGCATTTGCCTTCATATTAAAATGATACATAGTTTGAAGTTAACTATTTTGCCGCCTTTCCGGGAAAGGACTTACTTAAAAAGATGCTCCTGGCATTAAATCTAATGGAGATCACCAGGAAATTGAAGTCGTCTCATTTATTTACCTTAGAACTATCAAACCACCTAAAATGAAATGCTTCCATTTCCTTTGTATTATGTTAGTTTGTAAGGTTTCATTTTCGCAACCTTTCCCGAATTATGGCAGTGTAAGCCTCGATAAGGCTTCGGACTACAGAACTGCGAACCCGGTGGCGTTACAGGCTTCAACTTATTTGCTATCCACGCCATTCGAGAAAATTAACCCTGACAGGCAAAACTCAATGCAATTCATGATAAAATGGATGAAGGGCACGCCCGACTATGCATTTACAATAGATAAGCCTTTAAGTAAAATATTTAATGGAAACAATGACCTGCTTGGGCTTTACATGGCAGCGATGGTAAAATATTCATTGGGCACCACTGCAGCTTCCAAAGATCTGAAAGTTGTCGAACTAAATGCCATGTCGATCCTTCTTACCTATTGTGAGAATCCGGAAAATAATATTAAAATGTCAAGGCAATTTAAAAAGCTATCGGAGTCAAAGGCTAATGGACAATTGGAACAGGCATTGAACCAGTAACGTAATATTTAGCTGAAGATGCTTTGAATCATTGTTGGGCATGATCAGATGAAGGTACAATCCTGGCCGAAAGATCCGGTTCTTTCATTTCCTTGTCGAATGGAAACATAGGCCGCTGAATTCTCTTATATTGAAGATGCTCCAGATTTTGATCTACCCCTCCAGGTGTCAGCGCCATCATCCAGTCTGCTTTCATTGCATAAAGCTCGGGCTCCAGATATCCAATCTTTACCACTACAATATCTGATTTACGGGGAGTAAGTCCCAGCCTGGTAAAATCAATCTCCTTGTGATAAGGCTTCCGTTTTTGCGTAACAATAATATGTATACTTCCTACCCGGATAGCCACTTCAACTTCGGCATCCTTATCTCCGTAAACTATGGATTCAACTTTACCAGAAATCTTTACAGGAGGAGCATACCGTGCATCTACCTTTGCCCCGGCATAACCATTTACATTCGCACCCACGCCCGCTTCAATTGCTTTTTTTACAAGATCCGGCCCCGGGATTGATGCATAGATGAGAGATGGTCCGTTCACGGATTTAAATTCGGGGCGGGATAGCAATTCAGTAAGGGTCCATGTGACATCGCCGGCACCCCCGGCAGTAGGATTATCCCCCATATCACTAATAAAGAAAGGATGGCTCTGACTTAGCAGCGCATGATGAAGGCATTCCTCGAGGGTACCTGTAGGTGCCACAAATGCAAAACCGGATCTGGCGTCCCAAAACTTACGCGCCAATTGTTCTGCAGTATGGATTACCTTCTCTTTATCGTCTCCCGTAACCATAACGACCGCATGGTTACGCGGTTCATCTGCCCATGCATATCCAACCCATATGGCAGCATCAATAATGCCATTTTGTGCTGCGGCCGGAGCGACTGCTTTATACACGCTTTTTGCAGGTTCAATTCTCGTGCTTGTTTTTTCACCAGGCAGCAGAATGGGAATAGGAATCCAGGCTTTACATGCGGGTTTTCCCTTTCCGGTTTCAATCCGGTCTAGCAGATTCTCTACAGCCCTTTGTTTCGTTTCCATTGCATCTTCATGAGGCGCCAACCGGTAACAGGTGATCAGATCGGTATTTGCCGCCAGACGCCAGGATACATTTCCATGAAGATCCATCGATGTTGAAATAATCGTTGCATTCCCAATCACGGCGCGAATTCTTGTAATAAAGTCGCCTTCAGGATCATCCAGACCCACCACACTCATGGCCCCATGAATGTCGAAATAAAGTCCGTCGAATGGCCCATTTTTTCTAAGAGAATCAAGCGTCTTTCGTACCAGTGATTCGTAGGCTTCCCGGGTAACTGTGCCTCCCGGCAGGGCATGCCCGACCAAGGTTGGAATCCATATTGCCCGACGACGAAGGAGGGAATCTGAGGATAAAAAGGGATACAGGGAGAATACATCCACGCCATATTTTGCATGAAATGCCTCTTCATCGGTAAGCGCCGGAGAAAACGTACTCGACTCTATTCCAAGTCCGGCAATCGCAATACGTGGAAGAGATCCTGTTGCTACTCCCCGGTATACGAACAAACTGCAGAAAACTACAGCAAGAAGAAAATTTTTCACGGCTTTTGATTATTTAGGTCCCGATAGCATTTTGGCAATCTGAATTTAAACATAATTAATTAGGGAACAGGGATGCGTTCTTCAAATTCTTAAATTCTGCCGAAAAATACCGGTAAACGGCTCTTTGCTTGCAGTTTCTGCAATTCTAATATGATCCATTTGTAGTATTCGATTATGAATAGGCTATTTACCGGGATAGTTTTATATCAAAAATACCATGAAGATGAAAATAGGTCTGACCAGTTTATTTATGATTACGCTATTCTTTGGCGGTCCGGCGATTGCGCAAAAGCCAGCCTCTATCGGATATTTCCGCTGCGGACTGAATCTAAATTCATCCTGGCCGGAAAAAGGCAGGCTCTTTCTCTTCCCGGCAATTAACCTGACCCCCGGACTGAGAATTTTACAGGGCCGCGATTTTGCAATGGCTTTGACGCTACCCATTTCGGCGGGATATTCTTCAGACAATTATTACCACACCGGTTATTTTGGCCTGGATGTACCTGCGATGCTGGAGTTCAACTTCGGCGCTGCAGCCGGAAACTCTGCGACCAGCGGCCTTGGCTTCATGCTTGGCGCAGGCGCAGGCTATCAGATAGCAGGCTCGTACGACAATTCAAGTTTTGATGATGAGTACCGGCCCGGCGATATGGATTTTTGGGGTTACAGGCTAAATTTTGGTGTCAGCTTTGGTAAGGATTCCACCGGAGACCGGACAATGGTCGTCGCCAACTTTGGAAAAAGCTTTACTCCGGACAGAAAGTATACGGTCTCCATCGGCTTTTACATGATATTAGGCAACAGGAGAAAACTAACAGACAGGTACCCTGCGAGCGAACAATGAAACCCATCTTTTAACATTGAACCAGTTGTCATATATTATTGATATTTTTAAACAAAATAAACAACTGCATATGAAAATGCTTACCGGAATTATTTTGTTTTCCTTCATTCTGATTTCCTGCGAAAATCAAAAAAGCACTTTACCGATCGCTGGCACCTGGCAATTGATTTCAGGAACCCTTATAGAGAAGAACGATACCACGGTTACAGACTACACGAAAAATAAAAGATTTATCAAGATCATCAATAATTCCCATTTTGCTTTCCTGGGTCATGATCTGAACAAGGGTAAGGATTCGACTGCATTCTTCTCCTCCGGCGGAGGCACTTATTCACTGGATGGCAATACGTATACAGAACATCTGGAATTCTGCAGCGACCGGGTTTGGGAGCACAATTCCTTTCCATTTACAATCAGCATGAATAATGATACCCTTGTTCAGAGAGGCATAGAAAAAGTCGATTCGGCTGGAATTAACAGGCTCAATATTGAAAAATATGTAAGGGTGACGAATTAATTGTTCAGTGATCAATTCAGACTGCTGTAAAGTGCTTCAAAAAAATTCCGGATCTGTTCCGTATTTTCCAGCCACGGCAAATGACCGCATCGCTCGATAAAATATATTCTGGATTGGGGCAGCAGTTCTTTTATTTCATAAATCGTTGATTCACCAATAGGATCCTGCCTGCCCTGTATGATATCAACAATTCCCTTATAGTTCTTCAGGCGTTTTGTTCGTTCATTTTCACCGGCAAAATAACTGGGTAACAGAAACTTCCCAATTTGCGGTTGGCCAACCAATTTATCGATGTCCGTTGAGCTTTTTGTTGCTAATGCTCTTTTCCTGTCATAGAAATAACCGGGCCAGATCGCTTTTAGATCCGATTGGTTCAAACTATCAAGAACGTCCATTTCCCGAATATCCTCATCTCGCAGTCGCATCATGATGTTGTCGCCAAAATAATCGAAAAATTTTTCTGTCGGGCCGCCGGGATCAAGCATTATTATTTTTTTTAGATTTTCAGGATATCTCGAGGCATATTCCATAGCTAACATACCACCCCATGAATGACCAATCAGGGTAAGTTGTCCAAGTTTCAAATATTTACGCAATGCCTCCAGATCA
The DNA here is from genome assembly GCA_025449645.1 of Chitinophagaceae bacterium. Taxonomy (GTDB): domain Bacteria; phylum Bacteroidota; class Bacteroidia; order Chitinophagales; family Chitinophagaceae; genus Puia. Next base: position 22,523 of record JANWIY010000086.1, read on the forward strand.
TTAACATAGCTGTTCAGATTTACGGTTACAGAATCTACGGACAATAATTTTGAATTTCCTGATCCGCGCTGATCTAACACTATACAACGATACATGGCCGACAGGCTATCCCAAATTGGTTTCATGTAAACAGCATTCAATGCGGGACCTCCGGCAAGAATAATAAGCGGCTCGCCCCCGCCAAATTCCTGAACATAAAGTTTCGTTCCGTCCGCACTGGTAATATAATAGTTGGATTGACCTGCAACCCTTATTGAAACGATTAACAAGAATGATATGACCAGATTTTTCATATTAAATGGTTCTTTAAATAAGTTACAAGTTCCGAAATTATTAAAAACCTGAAGTTTTTTATTCCCATACAATGAGGTAACCCGCCGCTGGCTAAATTATGCGTTATATTATTTTCTCTCGTTCCCGATTATTTCTCCAGGGAAGTATTTACCCTTATCTTGGGCTTGTTAAACATCTGCCTGTTAAGCCGATCCTCCTTACGGAATCCCCGCACTTTTTATTTTTTCACATCCTTAATTCAACAAACATGAGAAAAATGCTGGCCATCTGGCTTTTGATCCCTTTTATCGGGTTCAGCCAGGTAAAAAATGTCCTTAACTCAACCAGGATCTTTCCTAAACAGGACAAGATTGCTGAATTTGAAAAAGCGATTGCAGCCCATGCCCAGAAATACCATACCGGCGACTGGAAATGGCGGGTTTGGTATATTGAATCCGGACCTGATGCAGGCGGATACATGGTCACTGAAGGGCCAAACAGTTGGGAACTACTTGATGGGCGGAAAGATTTGAGTGCGGAACATACAGCCGACTGGGATAAAAATGTGGCCCCGCTGACACAGGACCGTGGAGATGCGACCTACGCTGAATTCCAGGCGGATTTGAGTACTGTGCAACTCACGGATTATGCAGAAAAGATCATCATAAATCACATGATCGCCAAACCCGGTAAGATCAACACCATTCCGGAGCTGCTAAAAAAAATGAAAAATGCCTGGCAGTCAGGCGGGGAATCCGTTGCAGTGTACCAGTCAATAGCATCCGGGGATCCCGGATATATTACTGTCACACGCCTAAAAGCCGGCCTCAAGGAATTGGCCCAGGGCTATCGCAAACCAATGAAAGACCTTTATAACACAGCAAATGGCGAAGGTTCCTTTGATGTGTTTCTGAAAGATTATAGTGATGCCGTAGAAAAACGCTGGTCAGAATTATTGGTATTCAGACCCGAGCTGAGTTCGAAATAAATATTTTTACAGGCAGAATATTTTAACATAAAGGCTAACGGCTTCCAATATGAAGAGTTCCGTTAGCCTTTTAATATAATACGTCGGGTACATTACATTCTGATACAGAAAGTTAGGCGACCAGCCACCAGGCAACCAATTCCAGGTTAATCACGTAACGAGAGAGGTCCTGACAGAGGGATACTATGAAAAAACAGTACCTTCATAATAGCCGATTGGCATTATAAAAACAGAAAATCGTGGCCATGTTTTTTCAATGCAGCAGAATAAAAATAAAAATATGAAAACCAGCCTTGTGGGCTTATTCCTCCTCTTTTCGGCACCCATATTCGCGCAATTAACAGTGACTGAACAATTTCAAAAGATCGGGACGGTCCAGGAAGCACAACAATTCATCGATGCCAATAAGGCACTTAAACCGGCCCTGCTCAAGCTGTCAAATAGCAAAGACTCATCTCTAATTGACAAGAGATTGTTACGACAACAGAAAGGCGATATCTTTTCTGTCGGTTACGTGACTTATAAAGTCCTTGAGGCAACAGAAATAATTGCTTACCGGGCAAATTATATCTTCCTGGACGGATCTTCATTAACGGTGCCCCAGGTCGACAGCCTCAAAAAACTTATCCTGCAAAAAGCTACCACAGGCGCATCCTTCGATCAGCTCTCTGATCAATACACTATGGATGGAAACACCACGCATGGCGACACCGGTTGGTTTTTCGGAATAGAAATGATGCCTAAAGAATTCCAGGACGCTGTGGCCAGTCACAAGACCGGCGATATCTTCTATGTGGATGTAGCGGACAAGCAATGGCATTATATCGTCAAAAAAACCTACGATGATCAGGATAAGAAAGAAATCACTGTTCTGCGGGCAAACGGAAGGTAGGCGCAGGGATTGTTGATTCATGTATTCCCTTCCACTAAAGGAAGAGGCTTTTCGGGATCAATAGCCAGCCAGAGCAGGCATCCAATAATCATTACAATGGCCAACAGATAAAGAGGATAATCGAAATGATGCGTCACCTGGACAACCTTCCCAAAAATAATGGCAAGGGAAAATGCACCCATCTGTCCGAAAAAATTCATTGCACCGGTAACAGTGCCTGCATTGTTCCTCCCAATATCGGCGCAAACAGCATAAGAAACCATCACGCCAAATGAGAATGAAAAATTAGCGCCTATCAGGCAGGAAGCCGTAATGCTGTTGTTAGAAGTTATGGCAGCTAAGAATAATAAAAAGCCGCATACGCCAAGGCCAAGCATCCCCGTCAGCCTTCTGCCTTTCTTCAATCCCTTGCGTTTAAGAAACCAGTCGCCCGACGCCCCTCCTGCAATGAAGCCACTGGCGCCAACTATAAAAAGAACAGAGGTGATCTCTTTCATCGAATTCTCTGTAAAACCCCGGCCTTCCTGAAGGTAAACCGGCATCCATGCAATAAAAAAATAATTGGCCCACTGACAGCAGAAATACATGAGCATCAGCGGCCATAGTGTGCTGTTACGAAAAATCAATTTCCATGGTACCAGATGTTGCTGATCCTTATGACGGCATGACAATTCGATCATTTTCTTTTCCGATGCGGGCATTGCTTTCATTTGCGCAGGGAAATCACGAAACCAAGAGTAACAAACCCAAGCCCATACAATCCCCATGGAACCAATTACAAAAAAAGGAATCCTCCATCCATAAGCAATGGCTATGGGAACAATAATAAGTGGTGCAATGGCAGCGCCCAACTGTGAGCCAATCCCCACCCATGATAAGGTCTTCCCTGTTTCGCTAACCGGGAACCATCTCGATACGACGAGGATACTATTGGGATAGGTTCCGGATTCGCCCGCGCCAAACAGGAAGCGGATTATGATCAGGGTAATGAGACCACTGGCTAAGCCCGTAAGCGCGGTGAAGAATGACCAAAATAAAACGATCCGGATAAAAACTTTCCTCGGCCCGATCCGGTCGCCAAGCATGCCGGAAGGGATTTCAAACATAGCATATGCAAGTGCAAACGCTGCCAGCACCCAACCAAATTGTTCGTTGTTCAGGTGCAGATCTGATTTTATGCGAACGCCTACAATGGATATGCAGATACGGTCCATATATGTAAGCGTGGTGAGTGAGCAAAGCAAAACAAGAACACGAAAACGATATGGGATTGGTATCAGGTTCAAAAGGGAAATCTTGAGTTATCACATCGTTGATTTCAGAAGATTTAAAACTACATTTTCGGACGCTTGATCTTCTTTCCGGAAAGATGTTGCTTCCAGGGGTTCCAGTAGTGGTCAAACCATCCTTTTTCGATACTTTCCGCATGGGCATCCGGTACATTGCTGTGAATGGCATGTAACACGGTATCCTTCCCAGTTGGTTCCAGAATTATAGTAAAAATAGAATCCGGGTCACCAGCATCCCAGTTTGACCCACGCCAGGTTTGGACAATGATTTTATCCTTTACAGTATAAATACTTTGACCGGTAATGTATCCTCCGTGTGCCTTGAAAGGAGCACCGGGCTTGGATGAAATTTCAACCGGCGAGCCCGCAATATGTCCATGCAGTTTTTTATTCATGTAGAGATTGAAGAGG
>JANWIY010000087.1 GCA_025449645.1 Chitinophagaceae bacterium
ACCGGATGCCTGAGGCGAACTTTTGCGACTTTACTGATCCCCCTACAGATCGGCTCGAGCGATATGGCAACGCCACTCCTCAACATTCTTTCTTACTGGTTCTTCTGGATGGCCAGCGTAGTAATGATCTCTTCTTTATTTATTGAAACTGGTCCCGCAAGCGGAGGGTGGACGATCTACCCGCCTTTAAGTGCTTTGGGAGATGCGAACCTGGGATCGAAATCGGGAATGGATTTCTGGATAGTCGGCATGGCTTTGTTTGTGATCTCTGCCCTGCTGGGCGGGTTGAATTATATAACGACGATCCTGAACATGCGGACCAAGGGCATGAGCATGACCCGTCTTCCGCTGACGATCTGGGCGCTTTTATTTACAGCGATCCTGGGCGTTCTTTCTTTCCCCGTGTTGTTTTCCGGATTGATCCTCCTCATGTTCGACCGCCACTTCGGAACTTCATTTTTTCTTTCCGACATATTCCTCACTTCTACCCAAACGGCACTTCCCAACGAAGGAGGAAGCCCGATCCTCTTTCAGCATTTATTCTGGTTCCTGGGGCATCCGGAAGTATATATTATTATCCTGCCCGCCATGGGATTGGTGTCCGAAGTCATGGCCGTCAACGCCCGAAAACCAATTTTCGGTTATATGGCCATGGTAGGCTCCCTGTTTGCAATCACCATTCTTGCCTTTCTGGTTTGGGCGCATCATATGTTTGTGACGGGTCTGAATCCATTCCTTGGTTCGGTATTCGTTTTGCTAACCCTGTTGATTGCGGTTCCCTCGGCAATCAAAGTATTTAACTGGCTCACCACGCTCTGGCGCGGCAACCTGCAGTTCACGCCGGGCATGCTATTCGCGATCGGGTTTGTGAGCATATTTATTTCAGGCGGACTCACCGGAATTTTTATCGGCAATTCCACACTCGATATCCATTTGCATGATACTTATTTCATGATTGCACATTTTCACCTCGTGATGGGGGTCGCTGCCTTCTTCGGGATGTTCTGCGGCGTTTATCACTGGTTCCCGAAAATGTTCGGGCGATACATGAATAACACGATGGCCTATATTCATTTCTGGGTTACGCTGACCGGCGCCTACCTGATCTTCTGGCCGATGCATTATGAAGGTCTGGCCGGCATGCCGCGTCGTTACATGGATTACAGCGGGTGGTCGTCTTTCCGCCAATTCGGCGGATTGAACCAGTTTATTACGGATGTGGCAATGGTTGTATTTGCCGTTCAGCTCATGTTTGTATTTAACTTTTTTTATTCCATATATAAAGGGAGAAGAGTTACAACTTCAAATCCCTGGAAAGCGACCACGCTTGAATGGACAACGCCGATCAGACCCGGCCATGGAAACTGGCCTGGAGAAATTCCTGAGGTTCACCGCTGGGCCTATGATTACGGAAAGGGCGAAAGGGATTTTATTCCGCAAACAGAACCTCTGGGAGCCGATGAACAGCATCATTAGTTCCGGAAATAAATCCTATCATTTGATGGAACAGGAAACGGTGAAGCAATCCAGTTCTTTTAAGATAGCGGCGAAACTGAAGGACTACATGTTACTGGTCAAATTCAATCTCAGTTTCATGGTTGTTTTTTCGGCGGTCGTCAGCTATTTGCTTGCACCGCTGGTGACCGGCTTTGATGTGGAATCGATCCTTTTGCTTTTCGTGGGAGGAATGCTGGTGACCGGGAGTGCCAACGCGATTAACCAGGCATTGGAAAAAAATACAGATGCCATCATGAAACGCACAGCCGGCCGTCCGGTGGCAGCCGGAAGAATGACGGTGGCGGAAGCGATGTCCTTTGCAATTGTATCCGGGCTGACCGGCGTAATGTTGCTCTGGCACTTTAATTCACTGACAGCACTTTTATCTCTCTTCAGTCTTTTTTTCTATGCATTTATCTATACTCCCCTGAAGAAAATAAGTTCTGTTGCTGTTCTGGCAGGCGCCATACCCGGTGCAATGCCCTGCCTTATCGGCTGGGCCGCCGGGAACGACAGCCTGAGTGCGGGTGGCTGGATCCTGTTTACGATTCAATTCTTCTGGCAATTCCCGCATTTTTGGGCCATTGCCTGGATTGCGCATAAGGATTACAGTGCAGCAGGGTTCAAATTATTGCCATCAGGTGAAGGACAAACAAAGTATTCTGCGCTTCAGGCAGTTATTTATTCACTCCTGTTATTGCCGGTGGGTGTAATGCCTTATTTCAATGGCATGAGTGGTATGATTAGTCTTTTTGTGGTGCTCGTTGCCAACTTGTTTATGGTGGGGGTTTGCGTTAAGTTATATCTTGAGATGACGACCGGTGCAGCAAGGCGCGTCATGTTTGCAAGTTATATTTATTTACCGGTCGTGTTACTGGCTTTACTAATTGATAAAGTTCATTTATTGAATTGAGCAAGATGAGCTATTCACCTGAAATTGCAGACGTGGTTGATCAGAACAAAAAAATACATCCCCATAAATTTACCCTGTGGGTAGGTATGGCCAGCATTACGATGATGTTTGCCGGACTCACCAGCGCTTATCTCGTAAAGCGTGACCAGCCCGGATGGACGAATTTTGAAGTACCCCTGGCTTTCTGGTATTCTACTACTGTAATTCTTATCAGCAGCCTCACCATGCAACTTTCCCTGAAATCGTTCCGGGAGAGAAGCATGATTAAATATAAAAAGCTGATCGGTACCACAGCCATCCTGGGCCTGGTATTTATGTTGCTTCAATTTGCAGGTTTCCGGCATTTATGGATAAACGGGATCGTATTAAGAGGATCCGGAGCCGCCCAATTCTTATATATTATTGCGGGCCTTCACGTCCTGCATGTGCTGGGCGGGGTGATCGCCTTGCTGACTCTTTTTTTAAGATCGGGCAATGCGCGGATAAAAACCTACAATGCCGTGCCGGTCGAAGTGGTAGCCACGTATTGGCATTTTGTAGATATACTATGGATTTACCTGTTTATTTTCTTTTTATGGGTACAGTAAGTTTGCTATTTGTTAGATAAATTTGTGAACCAGACAAAAACAATATCATGGCACAAGCAGTTCCTGCGGGTCAAAAATGGTGGAGTGGCGGAAAGAGTCCGTTTCACGTAGAGTATGGAAAGCTCATGATGTGGTATTTTCTCATGAGTGATGCCTTTACTTTCGGCGCTCTGCTGATCTCCTATGGAACTATCCGCATGTCCTCGAACTCATGGCCTAATCCAAATGAAGTTTTCAAAACCTTCCCCATCGTGGGGGAAATGCCCGTGCCTCTGGCTTTTGTGAGCCTGATGACATTTATCCTCATCGCGAGTTCTGTTACGATGGTGCTGGCCGTAGGTGCAGGACATAACCAGGACCGCAAGACGGTTATGAAATACTTATTTTTTACTATTATTGGAGGCCTTGCCTTTCTTAGCTGCCAGGCCTGGGAATGGACACACCTGCATATGGAAGGAGCCTGGTGGGGAAGGAACCCATTCATGAATATTGATGGCACCCAATCATCAACCAATTTTACAAATTTCTTTTTTACAATTACAGGCTTTCACGGATTCCATGTATTCTCGGGCGTCATCGTGAATACCATCATGTTAATCATGACCTGGAGGGGTGTGTTTGACCGGAAAGGACATTACCTGATGATTGAAAAAGCCGGACTGTACTGGCATTTTGTTGACCTGGTCTGGGTATTTGTGTTCACCTGTTTTTACCTGTTATAAATTAATTTATTCGGTATATGGATTCAGCAGCAATAGCAACACCGCAAACACATCACGCCGACAAGCACAGTTTTGATACGCGGATCATCTGGAGAACGTTCTGGATACTAACTGCTATCACCATATTTGAGCTCGCTATGGCCATCTTATATTATGAAACGGATTTTCTTCCCAAGCATATCCTGAATGGTGTTTTCCTTATTATGACACTGGCAAAGGCATTTTTCATTATCGCTGAATTCATGCACCTCGGCCATGAGATCAAGAACCTGGTGATGACAACTGCCATTCCTTGTTTATTATTTCTGTGGTTTGTTATTGCATTCGTATCAGATGGCGCATCTTTCCGCCATCTTCGCAATCAATATGATCGTTATGAACTGGAACAAAGTAAAACTCCGGTTCACAAAACAGAACAGCATCCCGAGGCAAAAAAACCCGGCGTTGAATAAGGAGTGCGCGGCATAAAATAATTTGAACAACCATTGCCTGCTGGCGGTGGTTTTTTTATCTGTTAAAACCGGTAATGTGAGTAAGAAAGCGCTTTTAGCGATCGTGATAGCCCTGCTGGTTCCCATTAGCGGTTATCTGATCATGAAAAAAGTAAGTGAAACGGCCCTCGATATGCCGAGGCATTATTATTATGATACCGTAATGACTCGCATGGAAAATGGCAAGCAGTTGACCGACACCATCTGGCATCCCGTAGCTGACATTCAGCTGACCAACCAGCTTGGACGTTCCGTTTCCCTCCATAAGGACACGAAAGGCAAAGTGATCGTTGCCGATTTTTTCTTCACCCGATGTCCTTCTATCTGCCCCTACCTGACGGCCAATATGAAAAGGCTGCAGGACGCATTGGCGACCAAAGACCGCTTTAAGGAATTGAATCCCGCATTTGTCCAATTCATTTCATTCAGCGTGGATCCCGACCGGGATTCTGTGCCTGTGCTGAAAAAGTACGCAGATAAATTTGGCGTCGACCCTGACCTTTGGTGGCTGCTGACGGGACCTAAAAAAGAAATCTATGATTTCGCCCTCAATGAATTGAAAATGGGCCTGGTGGATGGCGAAGGTGTGGATTCGAATTTCATTCATACACAGAAAATGGTTTTGCTGGACAAGTATCATGTGGTGCGGGGATATTATAACGGATTGGATAGCGTGGACCTCGCAAAACTTGCCAATGATATCGTATTCATCATGCTTGAAAAAGACAGGGATTATGTTTCCCCCCTGCGGGAATTGAAACCGCTGATTCCGATGCTACTCGCCATTATAGTTGCCACTGGCGCGCTCGTTTATTTTCTTTTCAGGAAACCCAAATACCCTGTCAAAAAGCAGGAATTGACATGAAGGACAGAAGTTTGACAGTTCCTATAGTAATTATATCGGTCGCCATTCCTTTGTTTGTGTCGATCCTGATATTCGGCACGCATACAAAAATAAAATTGGGCTTTAGCACGTCCGCGCTGCCGCTCTTTCATGCCATACTGAATTCGACTACGGCAATTCTTCTATTGGCGAGCTTATATTTTATAAAGCATCAAATGGTTCGGGCTCACCGCGCAGCAAATCTTACCGCCGTTGTCCTGAGCGCTGTTTTCCTGGTCTCCTATGTAATCTATCACAGTACCAACCCATCGGTAAGGTTCGGGGATCTTAATCATGATGGTGTGCTGAGTGCTGATGAAAAACTCCGCGCCGGAAATCTGAGATATGTATATTATGTTGTCCTGAGTTCCCACATCATTTTATCCGGCGTGATCATTCCCTTTGTATTATTCACCTTGCAGAGAGCCTTTCAGCAGAAATTCACTCTCCACAAAAAACTCGCGCGCATCACCTGGCCGATCTGGTTTTATGTTGCAGTTTCTGGTGTAGTGGTGTATTGGATGATAAGCCCGTATTATTAAATATGAAAATGTGTAAAAGTGTAAAATGTGAAAATGTGGAGCTCAACTTTTGGGGTTTTTTATTAAAATGGGAATTGAAAGATTTCAAATTTAATTCAGATTGGGCTTCTTAATTTTCAAATTTTAAAATTTGCGCATGCCCAAATTTTCAAAGTTTCCATTTTTTCAGTGTGCTTTTCATTTCAATCTTCGCCGTTTTTATATTTTGTTTTATCTTTGTACTCACCCTCAGCCCGGGTA
>JANWIY010000088.1 GCA_025449645.1 Chitinophagaceae bacterium
ACCTGGAAACCTTTGGTGTTCCCGGGATGGAAGCAACTTCGAAAAAAATACCCTCTTTCTTCTTCCGCCCGCGTGGCCACTTATTATGAAGATGTACAGGAAGATGCTAAACTGTTGAATGGTTCGGTTACCACCGGATACAAAACACTGAACCTGCACCGGCCTGGCAACAATGGCACACTGTATCTGCATCGGGAGATAGCGCGGATGTTTATAAAAAAGGACTCTCCCAAAAAGAAATATGTGATTCATCTGAATCACAACAAAACGGATAACGCAAGTAAGAATTTAAAATGGGTTTCTCTCGAAGAAATGATCAGGCACCAGCAAAGCAGTCCTGCAAAGCGTGCTTATAAAAAAGTACAGGCAACCCGTTCTGTAGGTTTAAAGCTTACGGTAACACAGGTAAAGTCCATTAAAAAAACCCTTTCCAGTCACAATCGCCAGCTTACGATTAAAAAGCTCGCCGACAAATACGGCGTCAGCGAAATGACTTTGTACAGGATTAAGAGCGGGGAGAATTGGAGCAGGGTGTAGAGGGGTTGATGGTATATGTTGGATAGTGTATGGGTCCTATGTGCGAATTCACAATTAAAGTCCATCAACCATCCACCATATACCATCAACTCATAAATCAGAGTAACTTCTTCTCAAGCAAATATTCCGCAATCTGAATCGCATTCGTCGCCGCGCCCTTGCGCAGGTTATCACTTACGATCCACATATTTAGCGTATTTGGCTGGGTGTCGTCCCTTCTTAAACGGCCGACAAACACTTCGTCGCGGTTATGCGCATCCCTGGGCATGGGGTATTCCTGTGCACCCGGATTATCCACTACCAGCACGCCGGGGGCAGCAGCCAGAAGCTTTCTTACTTCCTGGAGGTCATACGGCTTTTCAAATTCCACGTTCACGGATTCACTATGTCCGCCTATGACCGGAATGCGCACCGTCGTGGACGTAACCTGTATCGACTGATCCCTCATGATCTTCCTTGTTTCATTTACCATTTTCATTTCCTCCTTGGTATAACCGTTATCGAGGAAAACATCTATCTGGGGGATGGCGTTCATGTCAATCTGATATCTATAGGCCCTGATTCCTTCAATGCCCTTGCGCTCATTCAGCAACTGATTCACTGCTTTCACACCCGTGCCGGTAACGCTTTGGTAAGTGCTGACGACAATTCTTTTGATCTTGTATTTTTTATGCAGCGGATTCAGCGCAACAACCATCTGTATCGTCGAGCAATTCGGGTTGGCAATAATTTTATCTTCCTTTTCCAGGGCATCTGCATTCAGTTCAGGTACAACGAGTTTCTTGGTGGGATCCATTCTCCAGGCAGATGAATTATCAATCACCGTAATGCCGGCAGCGGCAAATTTGGGTGCCCATTCCAGGGAAGTGGCGCCTCCTGCTGAAAATAAAGCGAGGGCCGGCTTTGCAGCAATGGCGTTGGTTGCACTAACCACAGCATATTCCTTTCCTTTAAACCATACCTTCTTCCCAACAGATTTTTCTGAAGCCACAGGAATAAGTTCACTCACCGGAAAATTTCTCTCTTCCAGTATCTCCAGCATTTTTGTGCCTACCAGGCCGGTAGCGCCGACTACAGCGATTTTCATTGATTCTTATATTTTTATATAGTACAAATCAAAAAGCCTCCCCGATCCGGGAAGGCTTCATTATCTTGATACACAAAACAATCAGGCACCTTCCCCGCTCCAGGGCATCTTCATGCTGTGCTTTGTATATGTTGTAATCACGTTCATTGAAGCCGTAAAAATAACCTCCAATCTGCTGGCATCCAAATTATTTTTACAAAAAGTATTCTTGAATGATTCCCCGGTTACTGACTCTATTGTTTTTCCTTTCCCGGTTTCCGCTGTGCAGTGCCGGTCAGTCCGCAATGCATTATGACGTGCTGATTGATGAATTCCTTGCAGACCCATCCCCATCGGTTGGTTTGCCTGGCTCTTCTTTTATTGAACTGAAGAATATTTCCGGCCGCGCCCTCAACCTCCGCAACTGGAAGCTGAGCAATGGAAATGCCGGGGCTACATTCAAGAAAGATTATATCCTCGGCGCTGATAGTTTCCTGATTATTTGTCCCGTGTCTGCTGAGGCTGCTTACAGCACCTTCGGATCCTCCATGGGCATCACAGGTTTCCCGGCTTTGAATCATGATGCGGGTGAAATCATTTTGAGTTCGGATGAAGGCACGGTGATTCACGCCATTCAATATGATGGAACCTGGTTCCGGAACGATCTCAAATCTGAAGGTGGATGGAGCCTTGAAATGATAGATACAAAAAATCCATGTACCGGTTTTGATAACTGGACGGCCAGCACGCAGTTGAATGGAGGCACACCCGGAATGCCGAATTCAGTTTCTTCAGAAAATCCGGACCTGCAGGGGCCGGACCTGTTGCGCTCCACATGCGACGATTCAGTTCACATACTAGCTATCTTTAGTGAACCTCTGGATAGTTTTTCTGCCGCAACAGTTTCAAATTATGCATTCTCACCGGATATGGGTCCGCCATTGGACGCAATTCCAATTCCGCCATTATATGACCGGGTGAGCCTGACCCTGAAGCAACCGCTGCCTCCCGATCAGGTATATACATTGACTGTTCAGCATATGAGTGACTGTGCCGCCAATGAAATGACTATTTACAATTCCTGCAAACTGGGCCTTCCGCAAATTCCGGCAAGCGGGGATCTCATCTTCAATGAAATTCTTTTCAACCCGCCTTCCTATGGGTATGATTATATAGAATTGTTTAACCGGAGCCGGAAAACGCTGGATCTTCAGCAGGTGTTCCTTGCGGGCAGGGATGGGGTTGGCATGGTGAAAGACCCGCAAAAGCTGGTATCAGTCCCGGTTTTGTTCTTCCCCGGAGAATATCTTGCGCTGACGGAAAACAGGGAATGGGTGATCCTGAACTATAATGTAGAAAATCCGGATAAATTGATCCGGATGGGCAGCCTGCCATCCATGCCTGATGATCACGGAACAATATTATTATTGAATGAAGCCGGCCAGATCCTTGATGAGCTTTCTTACGATCACCATTGGCATTTTCCGCTGCTTGCAAATGAGGAAGGCGTTGCCCTGGAAAGGATAAACCCCGACGGACCGACGCAGTACGCTGACAACTGGTGCTCGGCTGCATCTTCGGCCGGATTCGGGACGCCGACATATAGGAATTCAGCTTCGAATACGGAGCAGGAATCAACAGATCTGATCTCGGCGGAACCAAAAATTTTCTCACCCGATAACGATGGATACCAGGATTTTTGTTTTGTAAAATTTCATCTCGCCGAAACGGGACTGGTTGCGAATATTTCTATTTATGATATCAACGGAAGAATGGTAAGGCAATTGACAAATAACAGCACGCTTGGCAGGGAGGGGAGATTCCGATGGGATGGCCTGGATGGAGAAATGAATCCTTTGCCCACGGGGCATTACGTGATCTGCGTGGATTTGTTTTCTGCAATGGGAAAAATAATGAGATACAAAGTGGTGACGACCCTTGCGAGGAAATTTTAAACCAGGGAGATGTCAAAATTTACCAACTGTATGAATTGCTGAATGCGATCATCAATGTCGGTCCTGGTAATTTCTTTTAATCTTTCAGGGCCGAATTTCTCAACGCAGAATGAAGCCATGGCTGATCCGACAATGATTGCTGTTTTCATATTCTCAAATGAAATATCTCTTGTTTTGGCAAGATGACCCATAAAACCTCCGGCGAAAGTATCGCCGGCGCCGGTCGGATCAAAAACATCTTCCAGAGGAAGTGCGGGTGCAAAGAATACTTTGTTTTCGTGGAAGAGTAGCGCACCATGCTCTCCCTTCTTGATAATGAGAAAACGGGGGCCCAGCTGCAGGATTTTGCGGGCCGCTTTCACTATACTGTATTCGCCGGTCAACTGACGGGCTTCACTGTCATTTATCATTAATAAATCCACCATATGGAGAACGCGTTTCAGATCCGGTAACGCGGATTCCATCCAGAAATTCATGGTATCCATGGCAATCAAATGGGGGCGGGTTTTCATTTGATCAATTACCTGGATCTGCACGGCCGGAGAAAGATTCCCCAGCATCATGAAGTCACTTCCCTGGTAACTGTCAGGAACCTGCGGATTGAAATCGCCCAATACATTGAGATCTGTAACCAGGGTATCGCGGGAATTCATGTCGAGATGATACTTGCCACTCCAGAAAAACGATTTTTTATCTTGTACTCTTTCGACGCCATCCAAAACAGCGCCCCGGGCTTCGAGACTCCTGACCTCATCATCGGCAAAATCATTTCCGATAATGGAAATCAGGTTTACCGGTTTTATGAAATTGGAAGCGGCATAAGCCACGTAAACAGCGGAGCCGCCAACAATCCGATCCCTTTTCCCAAAGGGCGTTTCAATGGCATCGTAGGCCATACTGCCGACACAAATAAGCGACATAATTAATATATGAATGAAAATTAGCCGGCTGCCGGCAAAACTTTGCAAACCTACAGGATTTTAGGCAGTCGCCCAGCTCAGGCCGGAAAATGGTATTGTCTCAGAATCTGAGAAAATATCCGGAAATTCAGGAGCTGGCTTTACTCAAAATTTATTTTAATTTGGTTGTCCTAATTCTCAGGTTTCATAGGTCTTTACTGTATTCATTCAAAAAAAATCAAAAACATGAAGGAGTATTTATTATTGCTGAGAGGTGGAATACCAATGACCAGCAAATCAGAAGCAGAAAACAAAGCAGAAATGCAAGCCTGGGGAGCCTTTATGGAAGAGCTAGGCAAAAAGGGACAATTTACAGGCGGACAGCCGCTGGTTTCGGGGGGATCTGTCGTTTCGGCGAAGAGCTCGGCAAATGAACCGGTAAAATCCCCGAAAGAAGGTATAATAGGCGGTTACCTGATTGTAAAAGCAGACAACCTGGCAAAGGCTACTGAAATAGCAAAAGCTTGTCCGCACATTGCAAACGAAGGAAATATTGAAGTAAGAGAAATTGCTCCGATGCCCGCCATGTAATCTGTCCATTTTCTCCGGTTGTCATTTTAAGATCCCCGAACGATATCCTTAATTTTGCAGTCCTAAGGCTGGTTTCTTCTGCCTTGCAATAACCGTGACTTCAAATGACAGCCGCTGAGAAATACTATCATGAAATTTCAGAGAAGATTCCCGGAATCGTCAAAGGAAAGATGTTTGGCGCTCTATGCCTGAAAGCGCCGAATGGCAAGGCATTCGCCATGTTATGGAAAGACTTCATGATTTTCAAACTCAATGAGCAGGCGATCCCAAAAGCTATGAAAATAGAAGGCGCCTGCCCGTTTGACCCCATGGGCGGCCGGCCCATGAATGGCTGGATTCAAATTCCCTTTGCACAAAAAAAAGAATGGGAGTGGCTTGCAAAAGATGCTTATGATTATGTAAAAGAATTGAAGGCAAAATAGTAGCCACAAGTTTAAAAGCTAATATGGCAAAAGATAAAAATTGGGATATAGAGAACTTTATCCCCATTGATGTTTCTGGCAAGTCCTATGTGGAGGCAATAGCAGTAGCTAAAGAACACTTGGGATTTTTCATTAAAGTTTTTGAAGGTAGGGCGATAAATCTTTTCAATTTCTATATTAAAGCCAGGTTTGAAGACAATGAGCATATCGAACATCTTTGGCTAAAGCCCATTTCTCTTATAGATGATAATTTTAATGTAATTGTCGATAATGTTCCGAAAGCACTTACTACCATTAAATACCAAGACAGCTTGCAAATTCGTAAATGCGATGTTGAAGATTGGATAATACTGCTAGAAGACGGTGAGCTTTTCGGAAATTTCATTGCACACGCTCTTGGAGACAAATAATATTCCCAAAGAGCCCAAAATGGCAAATTATTACTCTGGTTTTTCCTAACGAACGTTCGTTCTATCTTTGTTGCCGAATATGGCAAAGATCAGAAGCAAAAAGAACAGCAGTAAAAAAGAAGTGATCATTGAAAAAGCATCCAAACTTTTCCTGGAAAAGGGCTTTGGGGCGGCTTCCATGCGGGATCTGGCCGAGCATGTAGGCGTGGAGGCAGCCAGCCTGTATAACCACATTCAATCGAAATCAGAAATCCTGCAGGCCATTTGTTTTAAGGTGGCCAATGATTTCATTTCCCACATGGAGGCCGTTCAATCGAGCCCGGAACCTGCACTGAAAAAACTGGAGCTGATCATCCGCTTTCATATCCGCATGATGATGGAGCAATTTGAATTCGTTTATATTTCCGATCACGAATGGCGGCATCTTCCTGAACCTTATCTTTCCAATTTCCTGAATCAGCGGAGGAATTACAGAAGAAGTTTATCTGATCTGATAGCCCGCGGTATTGAAAGGAATGAAATGAAAGATCTCGATCCTCATGTGGCCGTGTTGACCATCCTCTCCGCCATCAGCGGTATTGAATCCTGGCATCGGTCCCGGAAATCGGTGAGCAGGGAAACATTGGAAAACAATATGGTAAAATACCTGATCGGGGGATTAAAAAAATAACACTTTGGCAAAGCATTTCAGAACCCTGGCGATACGGGATATCAGAAAAGAAACGGCCGAGTGCATCTCGGTTTCATTTCAGATTCCCGAAGAATGGAAAGAAGAATTCCAGTTTAAGGCGGGGCAGAATATTACGATACGCACCAGGATGCTGGGCGAAGAACTCCGCAGATCCTATTCGATCTGCAGCGGCCCTCATGAAGATGAGCTCCGTATCGCAATTAAAAAAGCCCCTGGTGGCAGGTTCTCTACCTATGCTTTGGAATCCCTCAAAGCGGCCCAGCTGCTGGAAGTGCTTCCGCCCACAGGAAATTTTCAGCTTAGCCTGGATAAAAAAAATAAAAGACAGATCACGGCTTTTGCTGCAGGAAGCGGAATCACTCCGGTGATATCCCTGATCAAAACAATACTTAAAGAAGAACCGCTTAGTCATGTCGCGCTCATTTACGGAAACCGAACCCGCAGCAGCATTATTTTCCGGGAAGAGCTCGAAGCGTTAAAAAATATTTACCCTGACCGGTTGCAGGTCATACATATTTTCAGTAGGGAAAAAGCTGATGCACCCATTAACGAAGGAAGAATCGATACTGTCAAATGCGAGCAGATCTTTAAACACCTCGTACCCCTGACTGCAGGAGAAGAATATTTACTTTGCGGACCAGCTCCGATGATTTTTTCGGTGCGTGACTGGCTGATGAAAAAGGGAACAGATCCGCATAAAATTCATTACGAATTGTTTTCCGATCCCGGAGAGATTTTCAAACCATCTTCAAAAGAAGCAACTGTTTCTGCCGAAAGCAATCAGCAAAAAAGCCAGGTCACCATCCGCCTCGATGGCGTGAGCCATGATTTTCAACTTCCTTTCACCGGAGACAGCGTACTCGAAGCTGCAATAAAACAGGGTGCTGATCTTCCATTCGCCTGCAAGGCGGGGGTTTGTGCATCCTGCCGCGCCAAACTGCTCGAAGGCAAAGTGAATATGGATCAAAACTACGCGCTGGTGGAGGAAGAAATCGAAGACGGTTTCATCCTCACCTGTCAGTCCCACCCCGCATCCCCACGACTGGTGATAGATTTTGATATTCGCTAACTAACACCCGTTAGTTTTTATTCCGGAAATGAAGTAAATTTGAGCATATGATTCCTGAAGAAAAAATATTTGAAGACAAGATTGCGCGGGAGGTGAGGATTGAGCCCAGGGATTGGATGCCGGCGGACTATCGCAAATTGCTGATCCGGCAGATGTCGCAGCATGCGCATAGTGAGATTGTCGGCATGCTGCCCGAAGGAAACTGGATCACCCGCGCGCCTTCGCTGCGCAGAAAAGCCACCCTGATTGCAAAAGTGCAGGACGAAGCCGGCCATGGACTTTATTTATATTCAGCAACGGAAACGCTGGGCATCACCAGGGAAGAAACTATTGATCAGCTCCATTCCGGCAAGGCGAAATATTCTTCCATATTTAATTACCCCACACTTACCTGGGCAGATATCGGCGCGATCGGGTGGCTCGTGGATGGTGCGGCCATAATGAACCAGGTGCCTTTGTGCCGGGCCTCGTTCGGACCCTATGCCCGGGCCATGGTGAGGATATGCAAGGAAGAAAGTTTTCATCAGCGGCAGGGGTTCGAGATCCTGCTTACCCTGAGTCGCGGTTCCGAAGCGCAGAAACACATGTGTCAGGACGCGATCAACCGCTGGTGGTGGCCCTCCGTAATGATGTTCGGGCCGCCCGACGATGCCTCTCCCCACAACCAGAAAAGCATGCAGTGGAAAATCAAACGATTCAGCAATGATGAGCTCAGGCAAAAATTTATTGATGTTTGCGCCGAACAGGTAAGAGTACTGGGTATGAAACTACCCGATGATAAAATGAAATGGAATGAAGATGAGCAACACTACGATTTCGGTGAGATCAACTGGACGGAATTCCGGGAAGTAGTAAATGGAAACGGACCCTGTAACAAGGAACGCCTGGAAGCGCGGAAAAAGGCGCATGCAGAAGGTGCATGGGTACGTGAAGCAGCGGCCGCATATGCCGGCAAAAAAAATCACTCATCCAATAATCAATGATCCATGGAAAAAAATGCGTCCTCAGAAAGCTGGCCACTTTGGGAAGTCTTTATCCGCACACGGCAGGGGCTCAATCATAAACATGCGGGCAGCCTTCATGCTGCAGACGCACAGATGGCAATCGAGAATGCGCGCGATGTTTATACACGCCGCAATGAAGGCATCAGCATCTGGGTGGTGGAAAGCAGGCATATTCACGCTTCCGCGCCAGATGAAGCCGCTTCTTTTTTTGATCCGGCCAACGACAAAGTATACCGCTATCCCACATTTTATAATCTGCCCGATGAATTAAAGAATATCTGACACTTCATTTAATATTTCTCCCCTAAACAAACATCATCATCCATTTTTTACTTTTTAATTTTTACTTTTTAATTTTCAATTAGCTATTTTCCCATTAACCCATGTCTCCCTTCTCCACCTACATCATCCATCTGGCCGATAATGCGCTCATCCTGGGCCACCGGAACAGTGAATGGACAGGCCATGGTCCTATTCTGGAGCAGGATATTGCGCTGTCGAATATTGCCCTCGATCTGATCGGACAATCCAGAAACCTTTATCAGCTTGCAGCTGAAAGACTGAATAGCTTATCCCCAGAAAGGAAATCAATCACGGAAGATGATCTGGCTTACCTCCGGGATTCTACAGAATATAAGAATTTTGTGTTGCTGGAGCAGGACAATGGTGATTGGGCAAAAACTATTCTTCGGGAGTTTTATTTTAGCCATTTTCAGCTTTTGCAATATCATGGATTGCTGAATAGGAAAGATCCCGGACTCGCAGCCATCAGTGAAAAATCCATTAAGGAAATCCGGTATCATGTAAAATGGAGCAGTGAATGGGTATGCAGGCTGGGGGACGGAACTCTGGAAAGTCATGCGCGCATGCTAAATGCTTTGGATGCCCTGAATCCCTGGATTCCTGAATTATTTATTGCGGCAGACTACGAAAAGGAAGCTGCTGAAAGCGGGTTGGCCCTTGATCCATCTGCTTTGTATGAGGATTGGCTGAGCATGGTGAACACCGTTTTGGCAAACGCGACCCTGCCCTTGTATCCGCCGGAGAAAAAAGACGCGTTTTCACTATCCGGGAAGAATGGATTTCATTCAGAGCATCTCGGATATATCCTTGCCGAAATGCAGTTCCTGCAAAGGGCCTATCCCGGATGTTCATGGTAATCCAATGAAAAAAGAAAATATAATATCTGTTCTCGAAGGCGTTACGGACCCGGAGATCCCCGTGCTTTCCATTGCCGACCTCGGCATTTTAAGGGATGTGGAAATTTCCGGAAACGAAATTATAGTAACCATCACACCAACCTATAGCGGTTGCCCGGCGATGGATGCCATCCAGCAGGATATCCGGAAGGCGCTTTCAATAAATGGATATGAAAAGGTAAAGATTAACCAGGTTTTGTCGCCGCCATGGACGAGCGACTGGCTCAGCGCCGCTGGAAAAGAGAAACTGGAAGCCTTTGGCATTGCCGCCCCTTCCACGTCACACTCTTGTGCCGCAGGAGGAACAGGAAGCGATTCGCCCGATCATTGTCCCCACTGCCATTCGAAAAATATTGAAATGATCAGCCGCTTCGGATCAACATCCTGCAAAGCGCTCTACCGCTGCCTCGAATGCAGGGAACCTTTTGATTACTTTAAATGTCACTGATCATTTAAAAAAATATATATGCCTGAAGATATTTTATTCGAAAACAAAAATGGAGTTGGCCGGATTTCCCTGAACCGGCCGGACAAGCTCAATGCTTTTAACCGCGGCCTGGCACTGGCCTTACAGCAACAGTTGAAGGTTTGTGATGAGGACGATAATCTCCGCTGTGTAATTCTCACCGGAATGGGCCGTGCATTTTCTTCAGGTCAGGATCTGGCTGAATTTCCTTCCGGTAAATTGCCTGTATTTGAAAACGTGATAGATGAATATTACAATCCCATTATCCGTTTGCTGAGGACGATCCGTAAACCGGTGCTTTGTGCAGTAAACGGTATTGCAGCCGGTGCAGGTGCAAATATTGCTCTGAGTTGTGATATCGTTGTTGCGGCGACTTCGGCTTCATTTGTGCAGGCATTTTCAAAGATTGGGCTGATCCCCGATTGCGGGGGCACTTATTTTTTGCCGCGCCTGATTGGCTTGCAAAAGGCGAGTGCCTTTATGATGCTGGGAGAAAAGATCAGTGCTTCCGAAGCAGAAAAAACAGGTATGATCTATAAATGCTTTGAGGATTCGGCTTTTGAGGAATCGGTCGCTAAGATCGCCGGCACTCTTGCCTGCATGCCTACAAAGGCTTTAATGCTTACCAGGAATGCTTTGTCGCAATCCCTTACTAACAATCTGGACCAGCAACTGGAACTGGAAAAAAAATTACAGGGGCAGGCCGGACATACCGAAGATTTCAAAGAAGGCGTAACTGCTTTTTTTGAAAAACGGTTACCGGCATTTAATGGTAAGTGATTGGGCGAAAAGAGAATCGGGTCTAAGTGCATCCTGCGTTCAGATCAAATTTATCGGCTTTTAGCCCTCCTTCGCATTACAAAGCAGCTTCCTTTTTTTCAGTATTCGCTGCTTTGAGTGGCAAAACAGGCGCAATTGTCCCGTTCATTGTTTTTTCAAGCGTTACATACTCTTTTTGCAGTTCCAGGATCTGTGCGTGATTGTAAACAATCTCTTTCCTCAGCTCCGCAATTTTAGATTGCTTTTTCTGCAGCTGGCGGCTTCTTAATACATATCCCATGATCAGCGAACCGGCTACGATCGCAATCAGCGAAAGGATACTGAGGGTAAATTCAACGTTAAGCATAGTAATTGGATTTATGGTTTTGAAAAGGTGATTTTATTTTATTAATTCTTCTATCCGGGTAAGCTTCCCATCCTGGTTCATACCCTCTACCACAATTCTGAATTTGTCACTGATATCATTGTTATAAAACACAAGGTTTACTTTACGATGTGTTTTATCCAGGCGGACTGAAGGATTCCAGTATAAGGTGGATCTGAAATCAGAAGCCTGATAGTCGACAATTTTATCATTCGAATAATGAGGAGCATAAAATTCCCTGGCTGCTGTATAGCCGGTGACTACGGCCTGTCCGGTCTTATTCTCGAGGATACTGCCTTGTTCCTGAACCTGCCGGCTGGTGATAGCCAGGGTTGGCAAACCCCTCGGGCTTGTTTTTGCAACAAACTTGAGGAACAACACTTCTTTCATACTAACCGATTTTAAGTCATTCATGGCGATCGGCGTTCCGTCCAATGTGATATTGGCATTATTTCGAAGGGCAGACGGTCCGTTAATAGTATAGGAAGCAAATCTGCCATCGCCGGATCCTGCCCCCGGATCCTTCAGGGTAGCGGGAAAACGCAGATCCACAAACATGGTGAAGAGATAATGTGCCGCTGTTTCCGAGTTTGCCTTTACAGCATCCTGCCTTGGTGTAACGGAATAACTCATATCCCTTGAAGGGGTAGCATAAGAATTCGTTTCCACAATATTTCCGTTCAGCTCCTTTTCCAGCACTACATCCGGGACCTTCAGCCAGGTATAGGCCGGTTCCCTGGCCGCAGCCGGTGTTAAAGCTGGCAGCAGGCCTGAATACAAGCTGATCTCTGAATTGCTATTTAACTTGGAAGCATGATTGAATTTATAAACCACCTGAACAGAATCATAAAAGAACAGATCATGCTGATTAAAACTTCCCTGAGGATTAACGGACAGGTTGATGACATGTTTCTTCCGGTCCTTTGAAATCACCAGCAGGGCAATCGAATCGTTTGCATCCAGTGCCGCCGATGGATTGCTGATTTCGCCTTTCAGGACTAAGAAATCTGCATCATGGGGATATTTCAAAGCAGGGAATTTGCCTGCAACCACATTCTCCCAATTAAATCTCCTCCATCCATGTGTTAACAGGAGCAGATTCAAATGATCATTGGAGTCATCCGAATTCAGAAGATAAGAAGCCGCATCATTGATGCTGCCCTTGAGATCCCCCCTGAGAAGGAGGTCTGAATAAATATTATTGCTGCTGTCCAGTCCCAATCCGCCATCTGTTACAGAAACGGAAAGATTTGTACTCAGACTATCCGGAATTTCTATTGAGATTTCATTGCGTGACCTTTTGTTCAGATCCATCGATACCCGTTTCAATTCCGTTTTTGCGTAGGATTTCCGGTTATTTATATATACAACCCGTTCTGCCAGCGGTGACATATCCGCGTCAAAAACCGTCAGCTGCATGATGCCGCAGGGAAAAGAAGCGGTTACTATGGAGGCATCCGCAATATTATTGGTCAGGTTGAGATTGCTCCGGTAAACTATTTTCTGATCGATCACGCCGATAACGGTAAGCCTGTTCAGGCTGACAGCATCAACGGATCTTTCCACAGAAAACAGGATCTGGTCGTTTCTGTAAGAAACCATATGCAGTGCAACCCCGTTGGCTTTGGCCTGGGGCAATGCTGTTACATGCAATTCCCCATCTGCGGCTTTCCAAAATGCCTGGTAATGGTCTCCGCTAACCGGCTTGAGAGAAAAAGAACCCATCCCGCGATAGCTGCTGTGAAGTGTATCCTCAATAGTATTGGTGCTGTTTTTTATTACCCCGGTTATACATACCGGTTTGCCGTGCTGGTCCAATACCTCAAAAGCAACGAGCGACCGGACGCCGTTGACCTGGTCCCCGCCTTCGGCATAGAAATTAATTTCCGGCTTGAATTTTTCAGGATTTGAATTAAACTCGTCCGTTGCAGTTAAAACCGGAATATCCTTATTATACAAAAAGGCATTATCAAAATTGAGCATCCATTGGGTATAGGCTTTCACATGCACTGAGCCGTTTTCCGCATAGACAGGCATCACAAAGGAACTGCTTGCCGTACCATCGATAACCGGAGAAACACTATGCAGGAGCAGGCGGCCGCGGGCATCCGTCCAGTCGAAATAAATATTTTTGCTTATGGAAGAAGGTCTGGAGCCGGAAAGCAGGTAGGCTTTCATCCAGACGGTCTCGCCGGGCAGGTATGCGTCCTTATCAAAGTGAATGTGAATCTTCTCCTGCTCGTACCTGCTGCTGTAAGAGTTGACTGAAGAATCAACAGATTGTGATTTAACAGCAGTCATCAGCAGGATTCCGGCACAGAAAATAAGGGTTCGGCGGTGCATATTCAAAGGGTTTGGATTCTAACGCTTAACAGCTGCAATCAACAGAGAGTTACTAAATCGACAAAAAGGGGACAGAAAACTGACCCCTTTTACTTTGCTTTATTGTGCTTTATCCATTGATTACAGAACTTGCATTAAGATATTTTACACTCGGACTATAAATGAACAAACAACTTCCGTTCTTGATGGTCCTGATGATTTTCGGGCTAACTGCATTTGGCATGGCGGCACAACCCAGACTTCTTCCCATTTCACCGTTATCTTTCAAATAGTCGGGAGTTATATAATCTGAACCATGCAATACAATATGTCTCTTTGCAGCCAGGTCATTATATCCTTTTTCCAGACCCTTTACTTTAAGTGAAAGACCATTACGTCCAAAATAAGTTTTAGAAGTAAGGAAAAAACCTAAACTGCTTTTGTATGAATTCGCCCTGTTGGAAAATGAAGTAGCATACTCTACTCCGGAATTCATACCATGGGAAACATATGTGTTAAACAATAACTTCTTGTGTGTAACATCAATCACATATAACCTTTTGCTGCGGGAAGACTGTGTGAAATCACAAATTGATAAAACAGATGATTTTTTAAGTTGTCCGTTCTTCATGAGGTTGTGGTATCCTCTCCAGGCATATTCAAATGCCTTCTGGTCCAAACCTGATTCGCCGAGCTTCATGGAATCATAAAGTGTTATGGCCTGTTGGATCACCATTTTCACTTCAAATGCCTTCTTAGCTTCTGCAGAAACGGCATAATCCAGCTTTTTAGCTGAAGCAGCAGTGACTGTTTTCTCAGCAATCACCATTGCCATCGCAGGTGCATTGTAGGAGATATTTTTAATGTTGTTATTTGTAAGAACCGGAATACGATAAGTAGCCGCAATTGCAGAAGTGGTAGTAAATAAATCTGCTTTTTTGTGGCTGCTTGAAATCAGCACCGGTGAAGTAATGACCAGAAGTGACACACTACTGGTAGAGACGAGTTTAGACAACGTTTTCATGACCTAGGGTTTAATTAGTTTTCAAATGGTTCGAGTCAAATACAACATGTAATTTCTTACGTGTTGGGTTTTTCGTCGGTACCACGGAGCAAACATTCTAATCTCAGGGACTTGTTCCAGGCGCAATATTAGATGGATTCTCTTAGCAGCAATAACGAAGTCATCTACCTGTTATTGCATCGGATCTACAGAGGGGATGGTTAGGTTATCGATTTCAAATATTGCAATTAATTTGGGCAATCCATAATTTTTTCGACGAATGGAATTTCAAATTTTGCTACCGTATAATAAAGAACTACCCTGTATGTTTCAAGCTTGGGACCAAAGAAAAAATGTAGTGGAAAAGCAACGCCACTCCGCATAATAGGGTATTCAGGATGAATGAGTTAGAAAGAAAGATAAAGGCTGCAAACAATTGCCCTGCAAGAAATGAA
>JANWIY010000089.1 GCA_025449645.1 Chitinophagaceae bacterium
ACTTTCCGGAGACGGAACCAGGTCCTGTGCCACCTGTCATTCCCCCGAGCATTTTTTTACTGACGGTCTCGCAAGGAACCGGACGCTCCATGGACAATCGGATTTGCCGCGGAATACCCCTAGTCTACTATACGCCGGATATCAATATGCTGAATTCTGGGACGGACGCGCCCAGAGCCTGGAGGCCCAGATAGATACGGTGTTGAACAGTAAATCCGAAATGAATTCATCGGGTGCCGGCATTAGTAAAAGATTAATTAAGGATCCGGTTTACGCTGAAGCTTATAAAAAAATATGGCCCGCAGATTCCACAATTGACCCGGACCGGATAAAAGGCGCATTGTCAGCCTATATCCGTAGTTTAGCACCTTTCCGCTCGGATTTTGACCGTTACATAAATGGCGATCATGCAGCGCTGACGCCGGGCGAGCAAAATGGTTTTAATCTATTCATGGGAAAAGCGCGTTGTGGCAGCTGTCATTTTGCTCCTTTGTTTAATGGCCTTCTCCCACCTGATTACACAAGTACTGAATTCGAAAATTTAGGGGTCACTGCAGACGATCATTTTGAAAAACCAAGATTGGATAGCGACCTGGGCCGCTATTCTTTTTTTCCGGTTCCGTTGAATAAGGGCTCTTTTAAAACACCCACGGTCAGAAATGCTGCTGTTACCTCGCCCTACATGCACAATGGCAGGTTCAGCTCCCTGGAAAGGGTCATCGAGTTTTATGATAAGGGAGGCGGCGCCGGATTAGGGCTCAGCGTGCCCGAACAGACCCTTTCCGCTGATTCCCTGCATCTCACAGTGAAGGAAAAAGCAGATCTGGTTGATTTTATCGGAGCGCTCACGGATAAAGTATCAACTTCTCAGCACCAGAACCCGGATTTCTCATTTCCTTCTGAAAAATGAGTCAGGAAATATTAAAGCCACCCGGGGACAAAAGCGTGCAGTACTCAATTTGGGGGCCTATTGGGCTGATCAATGATCAGTTGCAGATTTAATATTATAAATTCTGCTGGCTGCAATGGTGCAAATCCTACCTCAATATTGACAATCCCATTATTGATATCAATTTGTGTGGTCGTATCACTATCGCATTTCACAAAAAAAGCTTCATGCGGTTTTATTCCCTGCAAAGCGCCTTCCCTGAACAGATCGTACATAAATGCTCCCACGCCAAGACGAATTTGCTCCCAAAGAGATTCACCATTAGGTTCAAATACTACCCAATTCAATCCTTCATTCAAACTCTCCTCAATAAAAAGAGCTGTACGACGCACGGGAATATATTTCCAATCGCTGGCGAACGAATCATCTCCATCAAGGGTACGGGCGCCCCAACAGAAAATTCCGTCTGGAAATCCCCGAATTGCATTGATCCCAACGGAATTGAGCAGTTCATTATCGCTATCCTTAATTCCCAATTTTAAGCCGGAGATACCCTTTAGATCTGCATTTTTTCCTGCGGGTGCTTTCCAAACACCGTAAGAGTCATCAATACGGGCCATAATTCCTGCGATGGCACCGGCAGGGCCGGTTTCTGTCTGCGAACCATCACTATTGGTTATTATGAGGTTCGGAAAATAGACTCCACATGAATCCTTAACCAGCCCATTTCTTAAACTATTTATTCCAAGGACAGGATCATTAACCTGCTGAATATTTACCCATTCTGCCGGAGGATCCATAATTAAGAATGCCTTTCTTTTCTGACAATATATGCTGGCAATTCCATAAAAGGTCCGGGGAGGCGATGCGCCCATACTTTTATCCCGTGACAGGACCATAAAGTTGAAAAGATTCACGTGCTCATCAACAGCAGCAAAGGCATCTTCGTAATCTGAAATTTGCGATGGGCCGTCATCGTTTACAATCCGGGTAACCCAGCATTGAGTTCCGCCATTCAAAAAGAAAAGACTCACTGCCTGGGCTGTGTCGCTATATGCGGAGCCCGAACCAAAAATAAAGTCAAAATCACTATAGCTCAGGCAGAGTTGCGGATTACACACAGGTCCACAAATGGTTTTACCAATAAAACAGGCGGTAGAAGTTGTAACTCCCGAAATGCCGCCGGGTGTCTGAACTGACATAAATAAATATTGTTAGAAAATATGCTTATCCGAATTTAATCATTTTTAGCACGGCCAATCTCCCAAACGGATTAAATCTGATTAGAACCGTCCGGATCAGATTAGAAACAAAGGCCATGACCCCTGGCATTATTTTTTAAGTCGTACCCCAATAGAAAATAATTTTCAGGCATTTGAAAAATTAAATATGGAATCTAACCGAAACAAGCGGGTTCTTTTGATTGACGATGAAGAGGACTTCTGCGAAATTGTCATGAGGATCCTGCATAAATCAGGATACGAGGTGGTTTGTGCTCCCTCGCTGCACATCGCAAACCGCGAACTGTCAGATTATGACCCGGCTATTGTTTTGCTCGATCAAAATTTACCGGATGGTCAGGGATTGAACTTTCTAGAAAATAATAAGTCGATGCTCAGCGATAAGCGGGTAATTTTTATCACGGGCAGTTCTTCAAGAGCCATTATTGATAAAGCCATTTCATTGGGAGCATTCCATTTTCTTACAAAACCACTTACCGCCACTGCCTTAAACCTGGCCATTTCCCAGGTTGAAAAAAATAATTAAGCACTATTCCCCCGGTTTTCAAAATATTCGTAATTGATTCTGAATAGCTGTCCGTTATCTTCTACAAAGAATTCCATATTCGTATTTCATCCTACCGGCAAAGGTCTCGAATGCGCGATGGTCACAACAAATGAGGCGGATTTCATCAAAGATCGCCTCAGAAGGGTATTCGTTGCGGATATCCTTATTTTCGGCAAAGATAGTAGCAGCAAGCCAACCCTTCGCGCCCTAATATTAAGTAGTTTTATAGGGTGAAGGAACAATTCATTATACGGTTCAGGGATTCAAAATTCAGATACCAGGCTGAGGTCCGGGAATTCAACATGGACGAAAAAATGATTTATGATGTTTCTTATTCTCTTGTGCCCTATGTTCACCCTGCCCGAAGAGTTCAGGTCTATTCCGGCTCGGGTCACGGTCCTGAAGTTTACTGGAGACAACGGATAACCAGTAAAGAGGATGAATTGCTTCCGCAGGAATTTATTGAAGCCATAGGTTATGCAATTGAACAAACTCAGCATTGAGCAATCATTTGGAATCGCCATTACCTGGAATAAGGCAGGCTCGGCAGTTTTTCAGAGTAAAAATTACGGAGGAATCTCTTCCTTCAATTTGCGATGACTTCATATCATGAATTGTCCCTTATGAAGTCAACAGCAGTGACATATTTTATATCGCTGGTCATTTTCGCATGTTCGATGAAGTTACATAGGTGAAAATGAAACGTAAAAAGCAGATCAACCAAAAAGGGTATATTAAAAGTGAACAACTTGTGTATTGAAACCGGACGGTATTGAAAGGCCTTTGAATGTATACAATTGATTTGTAGCGCCTTATTTTGCTGGCATCTAATTGGTCGAAAAAACGGTTTACGTGTTATTTAAAAATACGACCATGTTTAAAAACTACATCAAAATCGCCTGGCGCAATATTTCGCGCCATAAGATATATACCCTGATCAATGTTACCGGGCTGGCATTTGGGATATGCGCATGCCTGGTTATCTACCTCATTACCAGTTACGACTTCAGCTTCGACCGGTTTGAGCCTGAAGGAAACCGAATTTATCGTATAGTAGGTGAGGTCCAAAGGGATAACGGTGAAAAGATGTTTTTGAACTCTCCATTTTCAGATCTGGCGGGATTCCAGCATCAAATTCCGGGATTTGAAGCGGCATCCGGATATCAGCTTTACGGGAGGAAAACAATTATACCTGTCATTGGCAAACCGCCAAAAAAATTTGACGGAAACCTGGAAAATGGAGGGATAGCAAGCATTATAACAGGGGCTTCCTATTTTGATATATTTAAATACCAGTGGCTTGCCGGAAATGCGGCAACACTTAACGAACCATTCAAAGTAGTTCTGACAGAAAGCAGGGCCCGCCAATATTTTGGTGATCTGCCCCCCGATAAATTACTTGGAAAGATGGTCATATATGATGATTCATTAAAAGTAAGTGTATCCGGGATTATCAAAGATTGGGACAAAAACACAGATTTTGGATATACAGACTTTATTTCGATCAGTACGGCCACGCACAGTTTCCTGAAAAATCAGATTCCCACTGAAGACTGGACCAGCCTGAGTCCCCACCGTTCGCAGGCATTTATTAAACTTTCCAAAGGCACTTCCGTTGCGCAGGTAAATGAACAATTTGCATCCTTCATTAAAAAAAACGTGAAACAAACCGGCCTGTCAAAACTGACTATGTGGCTTCAGCCCTTATCCAATATTCACTTTACTCCCGATTTTCATAGGGGGGATGACGGTGACAACCAATTTAGAAAGGCTTATTTGCCCACCCTGTATGCTTTAATGGGTGCTGCTCTCTTCATCTTAATTTTAGCAGCGATTAACTTTATCAACCTTTCAACAGCTCAATCTATTCGCCGTGCTAAAGAAACCGGCATAAGAAAAGTACTCGGAAGCAATAGAACAAGTCTGGTCTTCCAGTTTTTAACAGAAACATTTATCCTCACCCTGATGGCCGTTTGTATTTCCGTTTTTTTGGTTAAGCCCGTTCTTTCCCTGTTTAACGACTATATACCAAAAGGGGTCGTATTCAATCTAACCTTGCCAACGCTTGGTTTCCTATCGGTTGTTTGTTTACTCACATCATTATTGGCTGGCTTTTATCCTGCAATCGTCTTATCTGCATATCGCCCGGCGCAAAGTCTGAAAGGTATCGGATCTAAAAGAACCAGCGAAAAATCATATCTGAGAAAATCACTCATCGTTTTTCAATTCTGCATTTCACTCATTTTTATTATCACAACGCTGATCATCGATAACCAAATCCGGTATATGCGTGATAGCGATAAGGGATTCAAAACAGACGCCATCGTTACTATCCAAAGAAACTGGGGTGACCATACCAATAAGGCAAATGTGCTTGCAGAAAGTATAAAACAAATACCCGGTGTGGAACAGGTCATCCTGGAAGCTTTCGCGCCAATGGGTTTTGCCCACATGAATACAAATATAGAATACAAAGGCAAAGATGATATCAAGCTGCAGATTTCCCTCCAACCGGGTAACGAAGGATTTATTCCTTTTTACGGGATGAAATTATTGGCTGGAAGAAATTTATTTCACAGCGACAGCCTGAAAGAAATCGTCATTAATCAAACCTGTTCAAAAAGCCTTGGATTTATTAAGCCAGAAAAAGCATTAGGGAAATCAATCACCTGGTGGGATGGAAAGGATTATCCAATTGTAGGCGTGGTTGCGGATTTTCATGAAAATTCTTTCCATGAACCAATGAAGCCGGTAGTAATCGCCCATATGCCTGAGCAGGAAAAAGAAATTGCGATAAAACTGGATACCAGGGGAAGGCAGGCTGCCGAAGCTAAAGCAATACTTGGCCAGGTGGGCAATGAATGGAAAAAAATATATCCGAACGATCCCTTTGAATGTAATTTTTTGAATGAATCCATCAGGTGGTTGTATGATCAGGAAACCAAAACAGCCTGGTTAATGAGCGTGGCGATGATCATTACCATTTTTATTTCATGCATGGGATTATTTGGTCTTGCCATGTTCACAGCTGAACAACGCACAAAGGAAATAGGTATCCGAAAAGTACTCGGGGCTACGGTGGTCAATATCGTGACGATGCTAAACAGGGATTTCGTCATACTGGTAATCATTGCACTTCTCGTCGCTTCCCCGGTTGCCTGGATTTTAATGAACCGCTGGTTGGAGGATTTTGTCTACCGCATTCACATGAGCTGGTGGGTTTTTTTCCTGGCGGGATCGGCAGCCATACCAATTGCTTTGCTGACTGTCAGCTTTCAGGCAGTCACAGCGGCGATTGCCAACCCGGTAAAGAGTCTGAGAACAGAGTAAGAGCTTGTATAAAGCAACGCTTTGGTAGTTTCTCAACTTTCCAGCATGCTGAGAGGTATTCTTTTTTATGGGATGTCAAATCCTCTGTATAGATTCACTTGACGGTGATCCGGGATAAGCCGAATTTGATGGATAATTGTTGCAGGCGATCAGGCAAAGCACCATGCATGCGGTAAATCACAAAATTCCTCACGGGTATTCCTAATCTGTATTGGATACAGAAAATACTGTCTTCGGCTTTCTCAAAACATCGTTTCAGTGAAGCGTTGGGAGGTCCGTAATAATTGGAAGGATAAATAAAATAGGCGTCATCTCCTATCACCAGTGGTTTCCGATAGGCATTCAGCCAGGCATAATTGTGGATGTCCTGCAAGGGGCCGATGGCCAATACATTAATCCTGTGCGGTTGAGCTATATAATAATCAAGATGTGCTGCCGGGAACCAATAATCAGAGATAATTGTGGCCCCTGGTTTCATAATCCCTGAATGCATATCAGACAAATAAATTGAATCAAATTTGCGGGAAAAATCCTTCCATCCAATCATATCTAGTGTAATATCGCCCTTTCCGAGATGGTTTTTATTCTCCGATCCAACACGGAAAGGAAGAAAGTTTACTGCCAGGGTGCCAGGCAAAGCAACAAATAAAAATAACAGACCTGAAACAACCAGCGATGGGGGAAAGCGGGACAAATTTATTTTATCAAGGTAAATTGCCGCGAGAAGCAAAATGCAAGTGTAGGCAGGACCGGACCAATGAGGGAGCGTATCATTAAACAATGACATAAAAAGCAGTACAAGAATCAGGGGAAGGCTTAACCATAGCAATAAATTCGAAAGAGCAGGGAAGGCAATTTTCTTTTTCCATAAAGCAATCCAAGTCAATATATATACAAAATAATTCACCGGATTATTATAAAAAATCGAGCCAAATACCTGTTGGAGGAGGTCATTCAAATCAGGTTTTTTGCTAAAAAAGCCGAACCTGCTTTTGTGATAGGTATAAGTAATAAAGTGATTGGACAGATTCCAGAAAAACAGGGGTGAAACGATGATCAGCGTAATGAGGAGGCTAAGGTATAAATAAGGGTTTCTTAAGAAATCCCGTCTTTCAAAGATTATAAATCCTCCGAAGCCCAACCACAAAAAAATGCCATGCACTTTGCTCATAATGCAACAGCCAGCAGCCAGGCCCAGCAAAATCCAGTTGACTCCGGAAGGATTCCCTTCCATAATCTGTACCATGTACCATATGCTCAGCAACCAGAAAAATAACAGGGGGGCATCAGGCAAAATAAAAACACCTGAAATGATACTTGAATAAAAAGAGAAGGTAAACAGGCATGCCGCAAACCAGGCGCTTCTTTCGCCCGCCATCTGCCTCACAATTTTATAGATCAGATAAGTATTAATCGCAGCACAAAGGATCGGTCCGAGACGGAAAAATAATTCAGTGTTAAAATACCCATTCAGCGTTGTCGCCCTGATGAGTAAGGCGATAACAGGCGGATGATCAAAATAACTCCATTGCAGATGCAGTGCATAGGTCTCATAATAGGATTCATCAATACCGAGTTCAAGGCAGCAAGCAATCAGTATCCGGATAATTGTTGATGCTGCTATTAAAATGTAAAGTCTGTTTTTAAATTTCAAAGCATGGCTTAAGGAAGCAATTTAAATATTTTACTCCTTCATTCCGACTCCCGAAAATTCAGAATGGTTGGGTGAGCTGATCATTTTACCCATTTTAGCCAGTCTCCCAACCAAATAATATCAAACTACAATCTTCTTATGGTGGTAAAGAGACAATCGTCTCCTGCAATGATCATCCCATGAGAGATAAGACATACAGGCCAGCGCAGATCGAACATAAATTGGAGGGCTACCGGCAGACAGTCTTTTCCCGTGAGCTTTTATTGGCCTTTGGATTGTTTTTATCTGCGCTTGTTTTGTTCGGACATCTCACGCAGGAAATCCTGATTGAAAAGCAGGATTTGTTTGACGTCGCGGTGTTCCGGTGGATAGAACCTCTTGACTCTCCCGGACTTACCCGGCTCGCTCTTTTCGTATCGTTTTTTGGAACCGGAAGTTTTCTGATACCCATTTATCTTGCCATGATAATTTATTTTATCCGTACCCGTCGAATACAATATGCATTCCAGATCTTCGTAATTTCCCTATCCAGCCTTTTACTGGGCTGCGCATTAAAAGATGTATTCCGAAGACCGAGGCCGCTGCTGACGCACCTGGATGCAGCAGGAGGTTACAGTTTTCCCAGCGGACACACACTCGGGGCTTTTACCTTAGGCGGGATACTGATCTACCTTGTCTGGAAGTCAGATTTTCTGTTATACGCCAAAATATTATGGACGATAGGACTCATCCTGTTTGGATGCCTGATCGGATTAAGCAGGGTTTACCTTCAGGTTCACTTTGCCAGCGATACGATTGCCGGCCTTTTTGTCGCCATTATCTGGCTTTCCTTTTGCCTGATCATTATAAAACTTTGTAAAAACATAAAATCAAAACTGATTTCGTGATTCCATGGTTATTTAATTCTTCCTGCAAGAGTTATTCCAATTCCCATGATGAGAAATATGATTCCGAAAGTAAGAAGCAAAGAATTCACTGTGTCGAATGGCCTTCCGGTGAAGTGAATAAATTGGGCCCTATTTAAATAAACAAAAACGGGGTCAAGCAAAATGAGGATTAGACCCGTAATTAACCAGAAACTACCGGATTTGATAAAGTTCAATACCGCTGTTTTAAGTTTCTCCAATAAAGGTTAGCAACTACACTAAAAACTCATTTGGGCACCGATTCCAATACCCCAGCTGTAAGGATAATTATTAACCACATTATTATGGGTCATGGAGGTTATGGCATACTTAAATGAAGGCTCCATAACGAGCCTCGCACGCGGGGTAAGCAGGTATTGTAAACCCATCCCTGCATCAAAAGACAAATAAGACTGCCTCGTGCCATTCAGCTTGGTTATCGTTACACCTTCCACACGGGACTGTTCCGTGACAACTGTAGATATTGACGCTTTGGCCAGAAAATTAACCGCAAATCCTGCCGAAGGCAGAAGAGAAAACCTGCGCATACTAAACTGGCGTTCAATTCTCACCGGCAAACTGACAAAAATAAGGTGATGGTCAGCGGTTGCAGTACTTAAGCTGTCACCTATAGAGGAATTAACCAATCCCGGCTTAATAAAAGCGTAGCCGGAAGATGTGATATATTTATAAGAGACCTCTCCGGATGATTCTGCTGAAGCGTATATTTTTTGAGGGTTTATGCCTATTGAAACATGCGAATAGACCAAACCCGTTTGCAAAGACCAGCGCCTCTTAAAATGCCAATCTGCTAATATCTCAAGGGAAAACGAAGCTTTATGATTTTCCCGGTTTTCAATATTTTCTTTGGAATCCCCCGGCAGGTCGTCATCAAGTCTGTACATGACCTGATCGTAGGAAGCAAGAGCAGAAAGCGACCAGTAAGGTTTAAATAGATTCGCTTTGATCAGGTTGCTTTTGCCATCTGCTTCATTTTTGAATAAGCTTTTAGCCGCGTTTAATGCCTGCGAATACGAGCCCAGGATCAAAGAATCCTGCTTTGGAACAAGAGGAACAATGGCACCGACCTGAATTGTTTCCATAAGCCTGGATTGAACTATGGCACCTAGTTCCCCGGTCTTTGTTGAAGCGACATAATCGGGATAATTCTTAACACGCAAATCAAGCGCGTGGGCTTTTACGGGAAAAACAGGACTGGCAGCCGTTTTTGTTGAATACTGTTTAACGCGTACTGCGCTGTTTATTTCCTGATTTCTGAGAAAGGAGTCATACAGGACATAGATAGTTATTAACAATATAAGAAATAAGGTAATTCTTTTCCAGGCAATGAATCTATTTTTGAATATCACCACATCCTGCTTATCCAGGCCGGCATTTATTTTTGACCACAAGCCGACAGAAGGCTCTTCTTCAAAGCCATCGTAAGAAGATTTAAAAATGCTATCTATATTTTTGAATTTTTTGATCATCGGTCGATCTTCAATTTAAGCCGACCCTTATGGCTGGAAAGCGCCTTTTGCAAAATCAGCCGGGCGTCTGAAAGATTCGATTTGGAAGTGCCTTCTGAAATCCCCAGGATTTTGGCTATTTCACGGTGTTTCAATCCCTCCATGACAAACAAATTAAAAACCATGCGATAACCGGGACTCAGTTGCTGA
This sequence comes from Chitinophagaceae bacterium, assembly GCA_025449645.1. Lineage (GTDB taxonomy): Bacteria > Bacteroidota > Bacteroidia > Chitinophagales > Chitinophagaceae > Puia. The sequence goes on from JANWIY010000089.1 coordinate 10,246, forward strand.
ACGATCTTCAGTAAATCGCCGGCTTCTAGATAATCCAATACCGTAGCGTCAACGGTAAGGTATGCGCGGGTCCAGTCAAAAGTCTGTACAATATTCAAACGGGCTTTGCTCCGGTATTTATGCAAAGCCGCATTGATCATAATTTTTCTCATCCAGTTTTCCAAAGGCCCTTTAGAGTTATATCCCGGCAAATACCTAAAGATCCGAAGGAACCCGTCCTGCAAAATCTCCTCCGCCTCTTCTTTGTTTCTGGCATACCACATGCATATCCCCAGCATCTTACGCGCATAATTATCATATAATACCGCCTGGGAGATTCTTTCGCCGGCAATGCAGGCTTTGATAAGTTTCCGCTGATCCGTCAAGATTGGTGTTCTTGTTTGCATAGATAGCAGATCCGGGTGATTTGGTTGGGCAGGGCTCATTTTAAATAGGTATAAAAATCAAAGGTAACAGGAAGAAATATCATTATAGGGATAGACTACCCGTTGAATAATTTTATGGGGACGGTTTCTTACTTTACATCAGATTACACATCTGCCCAGGTTGCAAAATCAGATTCCGAAATGACGGCCAATCATCATGTTAAAATGATCTCAGGAGGCGCTGCAGGCAACTTTTAAAGTTATCCCTTCGTTATTCTTTCAACAGATCATCCCCTTTATCCCTACTTTTATTTCTAATGACACTGTAATCAATCCGATGAATAAGGCATTTTTTCCCCTGTTTTCGTTCGTTTATTTATCTATCGCAGGTTGGCACTACAATATGACTGAAGCCAGGCAAATTGCCCAAAAGGAGCATAAATATATATTGCTCAATTTCTCGGGCTCGGACTGGTGCGGACCCTGTATCCGGATGCGCAAAGAGATCTTTGATAACAGGTCCTTTAAGGATTTTGCAGATTCCGCCTTAATTCTTGTAAATGCTGATTTTCCGAGGATGAAAAAAAATCAGTTATCACCAAAACAACAGGAATTAAACGACGGAATGGCCGAAAAATACAACTCCCAGGGCAAATTTCCATATACAGTCCTGCTGAATTCTGGTGGCAAGGTTTTAAAGTATTGGGAGGGCCTGCCGGAGGAAAATCCAGATGCATTTGTTTTGGAGATCAAAAATGTTATCAATGGTTACAGGTAATTGTGTAGTTGAACAGGAAATTCACAAAAAGACCCTGAAATTAATGGGCAACAGGTTTGAATTGGTTGTTGTGGCCGCAGATGCTATCCGGGCTCATAAATACATCGAAGCAGGCATTGCGGAAATTCAGAGGATAGAAAAACTGCTGACGACGTTTAGCAAAGAAAGCGAAACCAGCCTGGTCAATGAAAATGCCGGCATTTCAGCAGTGCAGGTGAGCAGGGAAACTTACAATCTTATCGAGCGCTCCATCCGCCTATCCCAGTTAACACAGGGCGCTTTTGATATTACGTACGGGTCGGTAGATAAGAGATTGTGGAATTTTGATACAAATATGAAAACACTCCCCGACAGGGAGACTGCCCGTAAAATGGTCCATCTCATCAATTACCGGAATATCATTCTTGACAAAGAAAAATCTACAGTCTTTTTAAGTGAAAAAGGAATGCGCATCGGATTCGGAGGAATCGGAAAGGGGTACGCAGCAGAGCGGGCTAAGCAAGTCATGAAGGGAATGGGAGCTGAAAGCGGTATTGTAAATGCCTCCGGAGATCTTGCCGTCTGGGGCTATCAGCCCGGCGGAAAACCATGGACAATCGGAATCGCCGATCCGAATTCGGCAGGCCAGGTCTTTTCCCACCTGAACATTACCAATATGTCTATTGCGACCTCGGGTAATTATGAAAAATTCATTACGGTGGATGGAAAAAAGTACTCCCATACTATTGATCCCAGAACCGGCATGCCTGTCAAGGGAATAAAAAGTGTAACCATCATTACGCCGAATGCAGAGATGTCTGACGCCATGGCTACTCCGGTTATGATCATGGGGGTTCGGGCGGGTATGGACATGATTAACCAGATTAAAAATATGGAAGCGATTCTGATTGATGATAACGATACCATTTACACATCCAGAAATATCAATTTATCCTAACACAACAATTATGAAAATAAAAAGAACCTTAATCATTTGCATCGTTCCTTTTGCAGGACTTCTGTTGTCTTCCTGTGTACAGGTGAAAGAATACCAGAAAAGCAGGATTAATGATTCGGAGATGACCCTTTCAAACAGGCTCGCAGAAAAGAACGAGTTAAACGCTCAATCTTACCGCGAGGGCTCTTCCGGGGCAAATGCAGGCAAGACCGGCGGAGGCTGCGGTTGTAACTAAAGAATAGGCAGATTATGAAAAAAACCTGTCTCACGCTTATTGGAATCGTAATTTTATTTTTTCACGGGTTCTCTCAGTCACCTGCAAAAGACAGCTCTGCATACAAGTCCAGGAAACTAAAGCTGGATGAAGTCAATATCGTCTCCAGTTATTATGACCAAACTGCCGATAAATCCGCCGTTATGGGCGGAAGGACAGACAGCAAGGGAATAGGCGATGTTACCGATCTCGCAAATGGTATAGACATTAAATTCATAGGCTGGGATAGTAAGCAAAGAAAAAATTCATTAACGGCTGGCCTTGGCATTGACTATCATACAGCGGCTTCCCAGGCATTCGTGGATTCAAATGGTCATGCCAGGAATAATGGCACCCGGATATATCCTACCCTGGATTGGACAATTACAAACGATCAAAAAGGTACCGAATTCGGGTTAGGCGCTTATTATTCTGCAGAACACAATTATTACCATTCCCTTGGTTTCAATACTTCATTTTCAAAAAAGACAAATAAAGACGGGGAGTTCGGCGTCAAACTCACAAGCTATTTCGACAATATCAAAATGATCAGGCCCTCAGAATTTATTCCTGTTGATTCGATCAAAAACGTTCCTTCATCAGACAGCATTGTATACATAACGACGGCCAGTGGCCGCACGGAAGCCCTTAGTTATAATAACGGGCAGATCGTTGGGAAAAGCAGCAAAGAAAATATACCATCAGCGGGAAGGAATACGTTTACGGCTTCCTTGTCTTTCTCTCAGGTATTCAACGCCCGCCTGCAGGGAAGCATGGCCTTGGACCTTGTTTACCAAAGCGGTTATCTCGGCCTGCCATTTCACCGGGTATATTTCAATACCGGAAAGGACACGATTGAAAACCTGCCATCGCAACGGTTCAAACTTCCCATTGGTCTCCGCCTGAATTATTTTCTGGGTGACCGGATCATATTAAGATCTTACTACCGTTTCTATGTGGATAACTGGGGTCTGAAATCCCATACCGCGAGCCTGGAGATACCCAGAAAGATTACTCCCTTCTTTTCACTTTCTCCCTTTTATCGCTTTTATATTCAGTCTGCTGCAAAATATTTTGCGCCATACGAAGTTCACACACCCCAAGACCAATATTTTACGAGCAATTATGCCCTTGCTGCATTCAGCAGCAACTTTTTCGGAATGGGTATACGCCTGGCTCCCCCAAATGGAATTTTCATAAAGAGCCTCAATGTGCTGGAAATAAGGTATGGTCACTATACCCAATCCGTTGATCTGGTTTCCAATATTATTTCTCTGAATTTAAAATTCAGATGAATTAAGAGTGTCAATTCATTTTGTATACCAACACAGCGAATGAGCCGGGTATGATATTTCTCGTTCCGGTTTCAAACTTTGGGGCGCTCAAATAAATTTTATGGGTCGCCTCGTCCAGGGCCATTGTTTTAGCGCGATACTGGGTATTCAGGGTCTGGACCACAGCATAATTATCCGCATCAATCTGTTTGATAATCGTCGTCGTTCCATCAGCGTTTGAGCAAAAGATTAGCCGGGTTGTCGGGTCATATGCAACCGCATCTACTCCGGCGCCGATAGGCAGCGTAACAACCACTTTACCTGTTGTTATATCAACCACGCTCATGCCTTTATTTTCACGACAAGCGGTGAATACGCGCTTGTTCCTCCCGTCGATCGCCAGGCCTGTTGGGCCACCACACGGAAGCAAAGGGTAGGTTTGAATAACTTTCATCGATTTTGAATCAATAACATTCAGGCTGTTTTTGTCTTCCAGGTTATTATATATTAACCCCTTCCCGTCGGGAACTGCAAATTCAGGTCCCCCACCCAATGGTATGGTCGCAATTTCTTTCAGCCCGGTCACATCAATCACGGAAGCGCTGTTACCACGGCCGCAAAAGGCAAAAATTCTTTTCGAAAAAGGATCGAACATGATTCCATCGGGGCCTTTAGGAGTTACAGGAATAGTCTTGAGGGTTTTGAAGGTAGTAAGGTCGAAGGCTACCACCGAATTATCCCTCCCATCAGTTATAAAGCCTTTGTTCACTTCATTATCGAGGGCTATGCCATGAACGCCTTTCATACTGTCGATCGAACCGATTACCTGGCTTGTGGTAAGATCGATTACATTGACGGATGTACCGTGCGAAACAAATAAATGTCTGTTTATTACATCAATGGACAAATAATCATAACCCCCATCACCTGGCACCGGAATACTTTTTTCAAACGAATAAATATCCGTGGATTGTGCATTGCCTTCAACGCTAAGGAAAAACGCAAATACAATCAGAACAGGGAGGAGCCGGTGTTTTTTCATGATCATTTATTTTAGTGATAAAGGTTTTAACTTGATTCAAACAGGTGTTTCCGTCCGCAACCTAGGACCGTACTCTGAGCCAATTCTGAAGAATTGAGTTTTTTTCCGGATAAATAAAGAGCTCATATTTAGATAATTAAGATAAACGGAAATACCTGACACGTTGCCTGTGTTTCCTGCACCAAAAGCAAAGGCCATCAAATGAACACCGTTACAGATAATGGGGGAATTTAGGTTTAAGGATATTCCGGATGGTGACTACGACCTGAAAATCGAATACATAGGATTCATGACCTATACTACCCATTTCAACTCCACCATTTATTAACCGGACTGAATTTGAAGTACTGGGTGTTCCCGAAACTGATAATTTAAAATCGCTCACAAAAGTCCTGGAATTCTATAATCAGGGAGGAGGCGCTGGTTGGGGCTTAAGATTCCAAACCAGACTTTGTCTGATAAACCAGGAGATAAGAGAAATCACTCTTTTCTTAAAATCGCTTACTGATAATTTGGGGCATCCGTAAAGAAGCGGAATTCCACGTTCATTTTATCTTTTTCAATTCATAATCCTTCTCTTCGTGCGAAATAAATTTAGTCACTTCCCCTTTCGAATCTTTTACAAAATCAATTTCCACTCCCGCGACCTTTAAAAAGAACTTAGTATTTGATTCCGCATATAAGGTAGATTTCGGAAGATTGTTATTCGGACCTTCCGCCTGCAGACGTCCGTTCTCAAGGGTAATGATGATACGGTGTCCCGGATCAAATTCATACTCGCCAACATATTTCTTAAGAATGGACGCATCGACATTTACTTCCGGGTGATCCTTCCATCTGAACCATTTCGTTGTGTCGAGCGCACTTGACCGGTCATCGCACGGATCAGCAAGCAGCCTGATGTACAGTACTTCAGCTTTAATTTCAAAATGGTATTTACCGATAACGTTGTTGTCGCAATCACTTTGGCCATCAATTTTTTGCAGGACGATTACTCCATCCTTTGCAGAGTAGGTCATCGTTTCAACAATTGAACTATCCGATATTGTATATACGGCAACGGTGTCTTTGCGAAAATCCAGGATCACATTCCGGGGATTATCTCCGCGGATTGTGCCCTTCCATCTGGAATTCTTAAGTTGGGCAAACAGCGAAAACGAAGGCAGGGAGAGAAGCAGGAAAATCATGAAGTTTTTCATATATGTATGTTGTAAAGATTTAATAATACCAATTCCCCTAAAAATAAGTGAAACTTAAATATTTCCGGAAATTCAGGTTCCTAAAATTACCAAATGCAGATTGCACCCTTAAGGGTTGCCTGATGCCATCAGAATCTTCCATAAAACCCGGAAATATCAAAAAATAATTCAAGTTCCCGGCTGTCAGGAAGTTTAATCTTTATGATATCATAAGGCTTCCTGTTGTGTGTGCTCAGGCTTTGGAGCTCTACCTGATAATTTATATAGTGTTCTTTTATCCAGACGTATTCCGCATGAACGCCTCTGGTTTCAGAAGTTTCGTGAATAATAACCGCAGTTTTGTATGAAAGTCCGTCGCCGGGCGAACTGAATGTATCTGCAGGCTGCGTCTTCACGTTTTGAGAATTCCGCGCGTTTTTCGATGAAGGAGAACAAGACCATACAACGGATATTACCACCAGGAAAAGCAAATAAATTTTTTGCATAAAGGGGTATTTCCTTTTAGATTCAATTTTGTGAATTTTACATAATGGGGTCCCTTATATTAATTGGTTATTATGATATTAATGAACCCTATGGCATCAGACAAAGAGGAATCTGATCAGCTCATCCAGTTTACGCCGGATTCAGGATTCCATTTTACCGTAGTCTTTTTTAACTGCGTCCAGAATTCAATCGAGCTTTTCCCCGTGATATCACCGGCACCAAAACGGCTTTCATTCCAGCCGCCAAATGAAAAAGGTTCGCGCGGTACCGGAACTCCCACATTCACACCAATCATGCCTGCGCTTGCTTTTTCAATGACATATTTTGCATATCCTCCGTGTTCGGTAAATACGCTGGCTGCATTGCCATAGGGGCTGGCATTTTCAATAGCCATCGCCTCTTCAAGGGTTTCTGTGCGCATGATGCTAATGACAGGTCCGAATATTTCTTCCCTTGCCACCGCCATATGCGGCTGTACATGGTCAATCACCGTAGCCCCCACATAGAACCCACCCGGTTTACCTTCGACCTCAGCATGCCTGCCGTCAACCAAAATACTTGCGCCTTCTTTTTCTGCATCCGTTATATATTTTTCGATGCGTTCCTTTGCTGCTTTGTTGATGACCGCTCCCAGATTTTTACCTGGAATTATCTTCCGGGCCTCTTCACAGATTCTTTGGATAATGTGATCAATATTACCGATGGCCACCATGGCTGATGCGGCCATGCAGCGCTGGCCCGCGCATCCACTCATGGAGGCAACAATATTCTGAGCTGTCATTCCGGTATTTGCATCAGGCAATACCAGAAGATGGTTTTTGGCTCCCCCCAAAGCCAGACATCTCTTAAAATTATGCGTTGCCCTCCGGTAGATGAATTTGGCCACCCGTGTGGACCCCACAAAGGAAACTGCTTTTATTCCCGGGTGGTCACAAATTGCTGCGGCCAATTCAGCATCCCCATGAACAATGTTAAATACTCCTGGAGGCAGACCCGCTTCCTTCAACAACTCCGCCAGGCGACAAGAACTTAATGGAACTTTCTCGGAAGGTTTCAGTACCATGCAATTTCCGAGGGCAAGTGCATTAGGAATCGTCCAGTGAGGAACCATTGCAGGGAAATTAAAGGGAACAATGGATGCCACTACCCCAATAGCCACCCTTTCCGTCCGGCATTCAATGCCCCTGCTTACTTCCAGCAATTCACCAGTAATAAGTGGGGGCAGTGAGCAGGCGAACTCTGTAAGTTCGATCGATTTTTCTATTTCCGCATAGGCCTCACCGTTTGTTTTCCCATTTTCTTCACTGATCAGTGAGGATAATTCTGTAATTTTTTTTTCAAGTAATTGTTTATATCTGAAGAATACCTGAACTCTTTCTTTTACGCTTGTCCGGCTCCAGCTCGTAAACGCTTTGTTTGCTGCCGCAACAGCCATATCAAGTTCCGAATTTCCTGAAAGCGGGACCGCGGAAAGCAAAGTTCCATCCAGCGGTGAATTTACCGGCAGGGTTTTCAGCCCTCCGGCATCAATCCATTCGCCCCCGATAAAATTTCTTATTTCCGGATATTTCATGTTTGATGATCGTTTAATACAAAATATGCAATTTTATCCTAAGGTATATAGAATCCGTCCCCTTAAACACTCCAGAGAAATTCAGTTCGATCGCGGGGCATTTTCCGGGCGTTGCGGAAGGGATTATACCGTATTTTGCAAACAGGATCCTGGCTTTTTAAAAAAAAACGAAATGGGAGTCATTTTACAAAGCTTTTACGTTAACTGTCCCTCAGTAGAAAACCAGGCATTCAATTGGTGGAATGTAATTTCAGCAAAAATCCCTTCCCTGAGCAAAATTGGTTTTACAGCGCTATGGCTGCCACCGGCCAATAAAGCAGCATCCAACAGGTCCATGGGATATGATACCTATGACTATTACGATCTGGGGGATGTTCATCAGAAAGGATCTGTAAAAACCTGGTTCGGTTCAAAGGATGAATTGATCAGCCTGATCGATATTTCGCACAGTAACAACCTGCAGGTATATGCTGATTTGATCCTGCATCAAAACAGCGGCGCCGATGGGCAGGAAGTCAATCCGATTGACGGAGTGACCAGATGGACAAAATTCAATCCGTTAAGCGGAAAATTTCCGAGGACCTATTTGGATTTTCAGCCTTCTGTTTATGAAACCATCGGCGGTTTGGATCCGATCAGTTTTGGTGAAATGCCTAATCTCTGTCACCGAAATCCTGAAGTATATACCCAATTACTGGAATATTCAAGGTGGCTTTTGCAGACCATCGGGTTTGACGGATTCAGGTATGATTGTGTAAGAGGATATGGTGCGTGGATGGTAAGGGCAATACAGGAACTCAGAACAGTTAAGAATAATTTATCATTCTCGCCCTTTGGTGTCGGTGAGTGCTGGGAAGGAGACTATACCATCATGGAATGGATGAATGAAGTAAACTCCTGGTCTGATAATCCATGTGCAGCTTTTGACTTTCCCCTCCGCGGCAGATTGAAAGACCTCTGCAATATGTACGGTTTCAGTTTGCAAACGCTTGTTCAGCCAGGTACATTACTATATGATAATGCCGCCCTTGCGGTAACCTTTGTGGAAAACCACGATGTTGCGATTTCTGACCCAATTATTAACGACAAAATGCTGGCTTATTCTTTTATTCTTACTCACGAAGGATATCCTTGTGTTTGTTGGCAGGACTATTACAATTGGGACCTTGCACAGGAGAATAACAAGAGTGGCATTGCAGCCCTGGTAGAGGCCCACGAGCATTTTGCCGGAGGCGAAACGGATCTGCTTTATTGTGATGATGACCTTTATATCATGCAAAGACGCGGATATCAAAACCAGGGCGGTTTAGTTTATGTATTAAATAACAAACCGGAATGGAACGGCAGGTCAGTTCAATCAGCCTGGAATAACATGGCGTTTATTCCATTGGCATGGAGAGGAAAAGATAATGCGGATATACCGGAAAATAAATTGACTGACGGAAATGGCTTTGCAGATTTTTGGGCACCTCCAAGGGGTTATGTTGTTTACACACCTCAATAGGAAACACCATCCAGGCGTCAGGGTTTTATCTGAAAATCATCTTCTTCCGGGTCTTCCTGCCATTTGTATTCAATTTCAAAAGCTGTTTTACGTGCAAAATCCAATCCATGAAGATCGGCCAGGAAAGCAATTGCCATGTCCATCCCGGCGCTAACACCTGACGATGTATAAAATTTACCATCCACGACCCAGCGGGCCTTAGGCACCCATTCCACTTTTTCACCCTGGCTTTTAACCCAGGCAAAAGCTCTTTTGTTCGAGGTCGCGCGTCGGCCATCCAGCAAGCCGGTACTGGCAAGCAATGCTGCTCCGGTACAAACAGTAAGTACATACGATGCAGAATCCGCAATCTGCCGGATCTTCCCGAGGAATGGAGTATTTTTCACTTCTTTGCGCGTTCCAAAACCGCCAGGGATCAAAAATACATCAGCCACCCCGGGCAGTTCACCGAGGTTTTTTGCCATGACAGAAACACCGTGCCTGTTGTTTACAAGCCCGGCTTCCTCTGCATAAAAGGATACCTGAAAATGCTCCTTAAGCCTGCCGAAAATTTCGACCGGTCCGAATACATCCAGCGTTTCAAAATCATCAAAAAGAAGAACGGCCATTTTCATCATATAAAAATACTTAATCCGCTAATAGCCTTCACGGCCTTCCGGGTTGCATCTATGGCATTAAAGTAAAGCTGTGATTCTTATTCTTCCTGCTGATCTGATCATCTGACACTATGATTCAGAAAATTTATAGCTTCATCGTTGGAGAGATCGAGCTCGACTGCCTTTTGGAGCTCTTTTTTTGCTTCCTCCTGTTTGCCAGTTGAAAGCAGGGCTTTCCCATGCAGATAATGAAGAAATGAGGACCGGGGAAATTGCTGAAGCGCTTGCAGACAAACAGACGAGGCCTGGGTGTCGCGGTTCAGCTCGGCCAGAAATGATATGGCGCTAATCCAGTCTTTTTCAGCGAAATTTCTTTCATCAATAAGTCCTTCCATCCCAGGCTCATCCTTAAGCAGGTAAAATGCAGACAAATGCTCTTCCCACGATGGATTTTGGTGCAGGGCATCCTGAATAACAGCCACCGCTTTTGAGTTCTCATGCAACAGCAGGTAAGCCAGGGCAAGATCAGATTGAAGCACATTCCATGACTTTAATTTTCCCTCGGCTTCCGCCAGCAGGTTTTCCCCTTTTCTTAAATTTCCTGTTTGAATCGCAATTATGGCCTGGTTCAGCTGGATCTTTCCGTAATGAAAATTCATGGATAAATAATGAAATGTGTCACGCATGACCCGCGTGATAAATTCAGTCTTCCGCAGATAAGACGCAGCTTACTGCAACTTGTTGCACCAATACATATAATTTAACAGCTTATCTTCCCTTATCATAACCATGCTTAGCGAAATCCTGCCTCCCAACGGGCGCGTCAATTCGGACTATATCGAGGATCAAATTTCATTTCTTAGCTGATCCTTTTTCAAAAACAGGCCTGGCGCCCGCACGAATTGGGGAACAGGTCAACATGCAGGCTGTGTAGCAGTTCAGGCGTTAATTTATGGTTGAGGCTTGTTATAAGGCATTCCCTTCGCTATCCCGGACAGGGCCGACCGTGAATAAATTGTTAACAGGGCAACCTGCAAATGAATATCCGATAGCTTTAGGATCGGCTGACGCCTTTAGAGGTTTCAGCAATATCAGCAGCTGCCGCGTGAAATAGGCTTACCGGAAGGGACACTGCCAGGAACTGCAACCAGCCTGCCAAAACCTCAGATCTGCAATCAAAGGGCAGATTGGGTGGCCGACTATTGATTTTCTTATTTTATGACAGGATCAAGGAGTTTATCAGGCTGCATCGTTTTCGTTTTAAATGTTTTAACCTGTTCGGGTCAGACTATTGGCAGTTCTTTTTTCAATTCACTTTCTGTATCCACATCAGCGTATTATGGCTTTAACAATTCCAGCAATCCAAAATTGGAAACAGTCGAAAATTCCCATCCTTTCTTTGGGCAATTGGATATTTCTTTCCAAACGACCGGAAAAAGAATCTGGCAACAGGTAAACGGGTACCCTGAGATTGGTCTGTCGTTATTGTACGGAAATTCTGGCGCCAGTCAATACCTGGGAAATATAGCGGCATTTTTCCCCTTTGTTAATTTCCCTTTATACTCCCGACATTTCATAAAAATAAAATCAAAGTTTGGTTTGGGATTGGGTTGGGTGGAGAAACCATTTGACCCTGAATCAAATTTCGAAAACCTCGTCATCGGAAGCCACCTGAATGCGTGTATGCAAATTCAATTTTCTGCCGAAATGAAAATTCAAAAACATTTGAACCTCGTGGTGGGCGTTTCAATCACACATTTGTCAAACGGAAGCATCAGGTTGCCTAACCTGGGGCTTAATATTCCTGCCTTGTCAGCAGGATTAAAGTATACAATGAATCCAGCCTTAAGCAAGATAAAATCCGATATAAAGGAATTCAGGAAAAAAGTCAATTATTACCTTTTTACTTTTGTGGCAATAAAAGAAGCCTATCCCATAGAAAGCCCGCTTAGTTTTGTAAATCTCGTGAGCTTTGAAATACTAAAAGACTATTCATATACCGGACGTTTTGGAGGAGGCATTAATTTAACTTATGACCGGGCGCTAAGAAACGAAGTGGTCAACTCAATCACGTTTGCGTTTGATAAGAGTAAACTCAAGCTGGAGGCCAGTATTTACGGATCTTATGAGTACGTATTGGGGAATCTCTCAATTCCCATACAATTGGGGGCATATCTTTATAACAATTACCCCGTAACTGAAATTTATGAAATGATTGGATTAAGGTACAGGTTTTTTGATCATTGGATTGCAGGAATCGCATTGAAGGCCCATTTCAGTAATGGAGATTTTATTCAATGGGGAGTCGGATATAAATTCTAACAAAATGACAAGCCTCATCCAAAATTTAATTGCCAGGATATTTTTTGTGCTGCTGGCATCCTCTATCTTTTCATGCAACAAGGATGGTTGTAATTTAACTTCTGGAAGCCTCGCTAACGAGTCAAGAAAGGTATTTCCTTTTAATGAAATTATTCTGTTTGATAAAATCAATCTCATCTTAAAGGAAGATCCGGTACAAACGATAACAATAGAGGCAAATAAGAATCTCCTGGCTGGAATTAAAACCGATGTGTCAAATGCTGTGCTGACCATAAAAAACGGTAATGCATGCACACTTTTGGCCAGTCCCGGTCAACAGGTTAATGTTTATATTTCAATTCCTCAGTTACAACAAATCACCGACTACGGAGCCGGTGATGTTAATTCAGTCAATACTTTTCACGCATCGGAGTTTACCGTTGATTCCTGGTATGGGACGGGCACTGTGAAATTGGATATAATAACCAATCAGCTCAATACCTATATACGGAATAATAACGCACAAATCATCCTCAGTGGACAAAGTATTTCAACGAATATCTATTGTGCTGCAGAAGGATATATCAATCTCTTTCAATTGACCTCGGTCAACCTTTACTTAAACCAAAGAAGCGTTCGGGATATGGACATAAATGTCACCGGTTCACTCAACGCAGATATCGTATACAAAGGAAATGTATTTTATAAAGGAAATCCTGCGAAAATAGACAGCTTAATAACCAGTTCGGGGAGGCTGATACAGGTTCAATAAACCAGGTTCACCCTTTGTTCAAATGCATGGTTGGTTTCACTGGCGTCTCCTGGCCTGGGAGCTTTCAAACCAATTGAGTTTGATTATTTTGGGATAACCAGGCCCGATGCATTGAAGAATGAATTTATTTTTCCAACTTTGCATGTATGCCGGATTCCATAGATATCAGGTCTTTGCCTGAGGTAGGAGTATATCAACTTTTTCTGCCCGAACAGGTAGCCACCATGCTACAGCTTAAAGAAGAAGATGGAAATCCGCTCTCCATCATTCATAAAAACAAAATGCAGCTGGAATGGCTCGCTCAAAATATATTGAAGCAGTACAATAACCTGAATGAAGCCTTACTAACAGGCATGGCAAAATTAAAAAGGAAAAAAAGGCTTGCCATCGTCATACTGGCTATTTCCGCTGTAATTGCCCTCCTGAGCTCCAATATTGCGGCCCTGGTACGGGTCAATATTCTTTATTTACGGGCATTTGTTTTTACAATTGGCATCATTTGCTGCCTGCAATTGCTGAAATACATTGCGTTGGGCATTTCATATGTTGACAGGGGCCTTGCTTCCGATTTCCGGATTTTAGAACTCAAAGAATTAATACTCAGGGACTATTCGCTGAACGAATGGAACTGATGACCTGCAAATCCGGTCGTGGCATAATTTACCGGATGATAAAGGCGTTATTCCATAGCAAGCGAATATCTTATGGATTACATTCCCGTTATCCTGGCCTCTTTTGTACTGATCGCCCTTTGTTATCTGGTAGTTATCAGCCTTATCGGCAATTATCGTCGTGAGTACCGCGAAAAGGAGTTCAACCCCAAGAGTCCGTGCCAGGACCCCTCTCCAAACACAGAGCATAAATAAAGCAGTTTCCCTATACATTTTTGTTGGGAGCCCTTTGAAAGAACCTCTTTTAAACAATTGAATCCTGCCCATTTCAGCAGGTCATTTATCCGGCAAAATGGGTAACTTCCCTTTATTAAACCCGAAAATGAAAAAACTGCTTTTGGGCGGATTTCTGCTTAGCCTTTTTTCATTTGCTTTTGCAAAGGATGATCCCTGTTTACTCCATGCATCCCGCCGGGACAGCGCCGGATGGATCTGCATTCATCTCGAGGGGAAACCTTCTCAGATCGGTTACCAGCATGGATTCCTCCTTTCAGCCGAAATCGACGAAGCCATCCACATGGAAAAGATGATTCTGAAAAAGAATACGGGGAGGGACTGGGCGTTTTTCCGCGATGCGTCTAAAACCATGTTCTGGTCAAAAATAGATTTGGAATACCAGCAGGAAATGCAGGGAATTGCCGATGGGCTCCGGGCAAAAGGAAAGAAATATGATGTCTATGACATTGTTGCCCTTAATGGAAATATTGAACTTGGAAGCTATTACCTTCCATACCTGGCCGAAAAAATAAAACCTGGCAGCGCCGATAACAAGGCGCCGGGAAATTGCAGCGCATTTGTAGCAACCGGAACTTACACGAGCGATGGGAAAATAGTCATGGGTCATAATAACTGGTCGGATTATCTCCATGGAGAAAGGTGGAACGTGATAGCGGACATTGTTCCCGCAAGAGGTAACCGCATTTTCATGGATATATATCCAGGCTTCATCCACAGCGGCGATGATTTTGCGATAAATGGCGGAGGAATCCTGATTACGGAGACCACCATAACCCAGTTTAAAGGATTTGATGAGAAGGGCATTCCGGAATTTGTCAGAGCAAGAAAAGCAGAACAATACGCAAACAGCATTGATGATTTTGTAAAAATCATGACCACGGGCAACAATGGGGGTTATGCCAATGACTGGCTCGTCGGGGATATTAAAACCAATGAAATCGCCCGTCTCGAACTGGGCCTTAAAAATCACAGGGTCTGGCGGACAAAGGATGGTATTTATGTCGGATCAAATTTTGCCAGCGACGAAAAACTAATTCGTGAAGAAACTACATTTAATCCCAGGGATTCCACGAACTCACCAAATTCCCGGAAGCGGCGCTGGGAACAGATTACAGAACAATATAAAGGCAAAATAGATGCTACTAACGGAAAAATAATTGAAGGAGATACCTATAATGATCTGCTTAAAACTAAGGAAATGAGCCGATGTGTCATTTCAGGACGGGTAGATACTGATCCGAAAGGATGCGCTGAGTTCGATTGGCCGCCTTTTTTTCCCGGAGGCACTGTGCAGGCCAAAGTGACTACAGCGCAGCTAGCAGGAGATTTGAAGTTCTGGGCCCACATGGGTAATCCGGACGGAAATGATTTTCTGGCAATTCCTTTTCTGACGGCGCATCCACAATATGACTGGCAGTCTCCTTATTTGCGCGACATGAAAGCATATCCCTGGACTTTATTTGAAATAAAAAGATAAAACACATCTGCATCTGAATAGTTCCCGGGCCGTTGCAATCCGGCCACTGAATTCATGTAGTTATTTTTGTTGACAAGCCTAAGTGAACTTCTTCTCCTGGAGATGCTGATTGTATCACTGTTTTCCATAATTACCTGCCCTTCGCCACGACCAAATTTCCGGATATATATAAGGTTAACGAGGTGACTTTAGTCTCCCAAAAGTATTTTGGATATACTTTATAATTCGGGGCATCATAAAGATGGCACTTAGCAGACCCGGCAGGCGGGATTGACGCCCGATTGCATTTTATCCTTTTAGGAACCAGTGGAATCCAAAACCTAAGGTTACCCCGTTTGTCCCGGTATTCAGGGCGTAATTATTTGTAGAGGCCGTAATATTGCCTGACCCCTTATTCGTCGTGAACGTATTATTGACATTATAATTTTTGCTATGGCTATAATTGTAACCAAGCGCCAGGTCCATTCCAATTCGTCTGTAAAAAAGATGTGTCAGACCCAGGCTGGCTCCAGTGTTCCAGTTAAATATCCTGGATACTTTCCCTGAGGTATTTGAAAATGTGGTCGATGTGTAACTATTCCCTGAACTAGTGCCGGTGCCGGAACTCATTGCCCCGTTGGCCTGCAGATAGAACCAGTTATTGCCCGGAATTCCCAATACATAGTACCGAAGATACGGGCCAAAACCAAAAGTTGTTGTCGTTGTACTGGTGGTGCCTCCGGTTACGGTGCTATTTGCATTGAGGGTTGTCGTGCTAACATGGCTTGTGTTTAAACTAACCGA
>JANWIY010000090.1 GCA_025449645.1 Chitinophagaceae bacterium
GTTGCAATTCCTGCATTGCCACCGGATTAACGGCATTATTCAATACGGAAACGTCTGCTATTGTCAGATGGCAGGGAGAAAGCATTTTACCCAAAAATTCAAGCTGGGCATCCGGAAGGAAAACAAAACCGGGATTGTGAACCAGGAAGCTGATCCTCCTGAGGTTATTGCCAAGAAAACGGTAACCGGCAACGGCCTCCGTCTGCTTCATCTGATTCTTTACCATGACCAGAGAATCCGGATAAAGTGCTGCCAACAGCGAAGGGGACAGTTTGATGTTGTTGATTCCCATAAATCTGTGAAATTTCCGGGACGGTTTTGCTTGCTCCTGGAATGTTTGTTTCTTTGTAGGATCAAAAATAGTATTTTATGATGGAGACGATGGACATACCGGTGATCCGGGTTAAAAGAAGCAGGCTGGCAGAAATGGATTTCGACCATTTACCTTTTGGTAAATATTTCAGTGATCACATGCTCGAGGCAGACTACGATGATGGTGAATGGAAGCTGGCTTCAATTAAACCTTATCAGGCAATTCTATTTGAGCCCTCCATTATGGCCCTCCATTACGGCCAGGCTATTTTTGAGGGTATCAAGGCTTACCGCAACAAGAACGGTGATGCTTTTATTTTCCGTCCGTTCGATAATCTCAAGCGATTTAATATTTCCGCGGAAAGGATGGAAATGCCTTCTGTTCCAGAGGAAATATTCATAGAAGGCATGCGGAGGCTGGTTGCACTGGACAAGGAATGGATTCCCACAAAAGAGGATTATTCATTGTATATCCGACCGGTGATGTTTGCCACAGATGCATCCCTGGGTGTTAAAGCTTCATCTGCCTACAAATTTCTGATCCTCCTGAGTCCGACCGGTCCATATTATTCCGCACCGATGAAGATATATGTTGAGGAAAAATATACGCGTGCTTCTCCGGGTGGCGTTGGATTTGCAAAAAATGCCGGTAATTACGGAGCCAGTCTGAAGGCTACGGCTGAGGCCAAGAACCAGGGTTATGATCAGGTGTTGTGGACGGATGCATTCGAGCATAAATGGCTTCAGGAAGTAGGTACTATGAATGTTTTCTTTGTGTTTGGCAATACGGTGGTGACTCCGCCTCTTGACGAAGGAACTATTCTGGCCGGCGTAACTCGGGACAGTGTGATTGCGGTGCTCCGGGACCAGGGGATTACCGTGGAAGAGCGGAGGATCAATATTGAAGAGGTGGTTAGCGCGCACAGGAGCGGAAAACTGACCGAGATCTTCGGTTCCGGAACGGCAGCGACCATTTCATATATCAGGGAATTGAAATACCATGATTATATTATGACTTTTGATACCTCTTCCTTCAATTTGGCCCCCGCTGTAAAAAAGATCCTTACGGAGATCCGGGAAGGCAAAAGGCCCGATACCCGGGGTTGGCTCGTAAAAGTGTAGGGTAATATTAATTTGGATAATTACCTGCCTGCCGTTACCTTTGCCGTCCCAAATTTCAAACGCATTTGTAATGCCGACCATTCAGCAATTAGTCAGAAAAGGAAGAGAAATTATCAGGGCAAAGAGTAAGTCGAGGGCCCTGGATTCCTGCCCCCAGCGGCGCGGCGTTTGTACAAGGGTTTACACCACCACACCCAAGAAGCCAAATTCTGCATTGCGTAAAGTAGCAAAGGTCAGGCTCACCAACAAGGTGGAAGTGATCGCTTATATTCCGGGTGAAGGGCATAACCTGCAGGAGCACTCCATCGTGCTCATCAGGGGTGGCCGTGTCAAGGATCTTCCCGGTGTACGCTACCATATTGTTCGCGGAAGCCTCGATACTGCCGGGGTAAAGGATCGTAAAAAGAGCCGCTCAAAGTATGGAACGAAGAAAGAAAAAGCAGGAGCCAAGAAGCCCGCGACGAAAAAATAAAATCATACAATTTTAAATAACTCATGAGGAAGTCACAGGCCAAGAAATTACCACTCGCACCGGATGCAAAATTCAACGACATCCTGGTTACGCGTTTTGTAAATAACCTGATGTGGCAGGGCAAGAAAAATACGGCATTCAGTCTTTTTTATGATGCGATCGAAAGAGTGTCCAAACAAACAAATGATAATGGCTATGAAGTTTGGAGAAGGGCTTTGAATAACGTGACCCCGGCTGTGGAGGTCAGAAGCCGGAGGATCGGTGGTGCTACATTCCAGATTCCGTCTGAAGTTCGGGCCGACCGTAAGGTTTCCCTCAGTATCAAATGGCTTATCCGGTATAGCAGGGACAGAAACGGCAAAAGTATGGCCGACAAACTCGCGGGGGAAATTGTTGCAGCAAGCAAGGGTGAAGGCGGAGCCTTTAAGAAAAAAGAAGATACACACCGGATGGCTGAAGCCAACAAAGCTTTTGCTCATTTCCGGATCTGATACATAAGATTTGCTTTTGTGATTAGATCCCTTCACGGTGGTTGCCGGAGAAGGGATTTTTCATTCGGCGGGTTGGTTCCCAACCTGCTGTTTTCAGCAAAAAAATGCATACCTTTGCGCACCGTTAAAATGCTAGTGTCCGGATCTATAATCAGAATCCGAAATTTGCGTTTTAATGTTCCGTGGCTTTGGAATGAAATCCGGAATTGCGGAATTCAGGACTGAAAAATATTATAATTCATAACCATGTCAGACCTTCATTTTCAAAGAAATTTTGGTATAGCGGCTCATATTGATGCCGGTAAAACAACCACCACAGAGCGGATCCTCTACTATACGGGCGTATCTCATAAAATAGGAGAAGTGCATGATGGTGCAGCTACCATGGACTGGATGGAACAGGAAAAGGAAAGAGGAATTACGATTACTTCCGCGGCAACAACCTGCTTTTGGAATTTTCCTACTGATCAGGGAAAGAAATTACCTGAAACCAAACAATATAAGTTCAATATCATTGATACCCCGGGCCACGTGGATTTTACGGTTGAAGTGGAACGCTCCCTGCGTGTACTGGACGGATTGCTGGCTTTGTTCTGTGCTGTATCCGGAGTTGAACCCCAGTCAGAAACCGTTTGGCGCCAGGCCAATAAATACAGGGTACCAAGAATCGGCTTTGTGAACAAGATGGACCGCGCCGGTGCAGATTTTCTGAATGTTGTAAAACAAATTAAGGAAATGCTGGGTGCCAAAGCTGTTCCCCTGCAACTGCCGATTGGTGCAGAAGACAGTTTCAAGGGCGTAGTAGACCTCATTACGATGAAAGGAATTATCTGGGATGAAGAAGGAAAGGGAATGACATACCAGGAAGTGCCAATTCCGGAAGATATGGTGGAGGATGTAAAAGAATGGAGGCAACACCTGGTGGAAGCCGTAGCAGAATACGATGTGAAACTGCTCGAGAAATTTTTTGAAGACCCTAATTCCATCACACAGGATGAAATGCATGAAGCCATCCGCAAGGCAACGATTGATCTGTCAATCATTCCCATGATGTGTGGATCCTCTTTTAAAAATAAAGGCGTGCAAAAGGCACTGGACGCGATTGTGCGTTATCTTCCTGGCCCCGCCGATGTAGCGGCCGTGATTGGTCATGATCCGAATACGGGCGAAGAAATTTCCCGCAAGCCTGATGCAAAGCAACCCTTTGCAGCCCTTGCATTTAAGATCGCTACAGATCCTTTCGTTGGCCGTCTCGCCTTTTTCCGGGTCTATAGTGGTCATCTGGATTCGGGATCTTATGTATTAAATACCAGGACCGGCAAGAACGAGCGCATTTCCCGGATCATGCAAATGCATGCTAACAAACAGAATCCTATAGATTTTATTGAAGCGGGTGATATCGGAGCCGCAGTTGGGTTCAAGGACATTAAAACAGGAGATACCTTATGTACGGAGGATCATCCCATCATTCTTGAAAAAATGACTTTCCCCGAACCGGTGATCTCCGTAGCCATTGAACCGAAGACGCAGGCGGACGTGGACAAAATGGGTATGGCTATTGCCAAACTCGTGGAAGAAGACCCTACCCTTAAGGTTAAGACGGATGAAGAAACCGGGCAGACTATTTTAAGCGGGATGGGCGAGCTTCATCTGGAAATTATCGTAGACCGGATGCGTCGTGAATTCAAAGTGGAAATCAACCAGGGAGCACCCCAGGTAGCCTATAAAGAAGCGTTTCAGAAAACCATAGAACACCGGGAAACCCTGAAAAAGCAAACTGGTGGTAGAGGTAAATATGCTGATATTATTTTTGAAATTGGGCCGGCAGATGAAGAATTCCTGAAAGAAGGGAAGGGCCATTACCAGTTTGTGAATGATATTTTCGGAGGCTCCATACCCCGTGAGTTCGTTCCTGCCATTGAAAAAGGATTTGAATCGGCCATGACAACGGGCGTATTGGCAAGTTATCCGGTAGACAACATGAAGATCCGGGTATTCGACGGTGGTTTCCACGCAGTAGACTCCGACTCGATGTCTTTTGAACTTTGTGCCAAACAGGGGTTTCGCGAGGCAGCAAAAAAAGCAAAACCCGTGTTGCTGGAACCGATCATGAAAGTGGAAGTGATCACTCCCGATCAATATATGGGCGATGTAACGGGTGACCTTAACCGTCGCCGTGGCATGTTGGAAGGAATGGACAGCAAGAATAATGCGCAGGTGATCAAAGCAAAAGTTCCACTCTCCGAAATGTTCGGATACGTTACGCAACTCCGGTCCCTGAGTTCGGGCCGGGCCACTTCAACAATGGAATTCTCACACTATGCCCCCGCGCCAGGCAATGTAGCAGAAGAAGTGATCGCTAAAGTAAAGGGTAAGGGTAAAGTAACAGCCTGATAAATTCTCATTAATCTGATCCCTCTTCTCTATTTGCAGAAGAGGGATTTTTATGTTGAGTGGTCTTGGTTCTTCCCCGCTAATTCCTAATTTTCACATTCAAAATCGGTCACATGTCTATATTGAGGGCTTATTTTCAGAAAGTCATATTGTTAGTATTTCTGTTCTGCCTTGCCATCTGTGGTCATTCGCAATTCCACAGATCGAAGGTCTGGGGCAAGGATGGGGCAAGCTATTTTCAGGTTGAGGGCGAAAACATTGTGAAACATGAGTTGCCCACAGATAAAGCAAGCATCCTGCTTAGCGGGAAGGATCTCACCCCTCCGGAAGATCAGGTTCCGTTGAGGATCTGCTATTTTTTATTCTCCGGCGACTTCAGTAAAGTATTGATATATACAAATACTAAAAAAGTTTGGCGTTATAATACGAGGGGTGATTACTGGGTCTATGATTTTTCTGATCATAGCCTGAAACAGCTTGGCCGTTCCCTGCCAGAATCTTCTCTTATGTTTGCGAAATTTTCTCCTGATGGGAAGAAAGCGGCTTACGTCAGCAATCATAATCTTTATGTGGAGGATCTTGCAACCCGGGAGATCAAAGCCCTCACCAGGGATGGAACGCGCAAGCTGATCAACGGTACATTCGACTGGGTGTACGAGGAAGAATTTGATTGCAGGGATGGATTCCGGTGGAGCCCGGACAGCAGGAAAATTGCATTCTGGCAAATGAACGACAGCAGTACCCGGGACTACCTGATGCTGAATACCACCGATTCCGTGTATTCCTATGTTATACCGGTAGAGTATCCCGTAGCCGGTCAGCAGCCTTCCCCTTACAGGATCGGCGTTGTTGGAATTTCGGACGATCATATCCGGTGGATGCGCATACCGTCGGATGGGAAACTCGGCAGTTATCTGCCAAGAATGGAATGGGCAGATAATAGCGATGAGCTAATCGTCCAGCATCTTAACAGGCGTCAGAATGAAAGCGATATCATGATCTGCAAGGCGGATGAAGGGTCTGCTGCGAAAATCTTTTCGGAGAAAGACAGCGCTTTTATTGATATTATTTCCGAGTGGGATGAAGCGTACAGAATGGGTGGATGGGACTGGATGGCGCATGGCACAGAATTCCTTTGGGCAAGCGAAAAGGATGGCTGGAGGCATTTGTACCGTATCAGCCGCGATGGGGAAAAACAAACCCTGATCACGCAGGGGAATTATGATGTTATTGAAATTTCGATGATTGATGAAAAGCAAAACCTCTTGTACTTTATAGCGTCTCCGGATAATGCCACACAGAAATACCTGTATCGTTGCCGACTGGATGGAAAGGGGAAAGCGGAAAGGGTAACCCCGTTAAATGAACCAGGCACCAATGAATACGAACTATCACCGGGAGGAAAATATGCCATCCATGATTTTTCAAACTATTATACGCGGCCGTCCAAAGAATGGGTAAGTCTTCCTGAGCATAAAGTTCTTCCCGGATCCGAGGGAATCAATATACCTAGCGCAGCAGACAGCGCGGCTTCTCCAATTTCATTTTTCAAGATAAGATCGGTTGATGGTGTGACCATGGATGGCTGGATGCAAAAACCTGCCTCCTTCGACCCGACAAAAAAATATCCGGTCCTCTTTTATGTTTATACAGAGCCGGGTTCCCAGACTGTTCAGGATATTTATGGCATCGGAAATGATTTTCTGTACGATGGCAATCTGGCGAGGGATGGTTATATCTATATTTCCGTAGATAACAGAGGAACTCCTTCCCCCAGGGGCAGCGCATGGAGAAAATCCATCTACCGTAAAATCGGCAGGATGAATATTGAGGATCAGGCTATGGCGGCAGAGGAAATCCTCAGGTGGCCTTTTGTGGATGCTTCCCGCATAGCAGTCTGGGGATGGAGCGGAGGAGGATCGGCCACGCTCAACCTGTTGTTCCAGCATCCGGAAATCTATAAAACGGGTATAGCCATAGCAGGACTGGACAATTTGCTGACCTACGATAATGTTTACGAAGAAAGGTACATGGGGATGCCACAGGAAACATATGACGACTATGTAAAAGGATCGCCGATCACTTATGCCCGGAACCTGGAGGGGAACCTTTTGTATATCCATGGAACCGGGGATGACAACGTCCATTTCAATAATGCGGAAATGCTGGTCAATGAGCTGGTCAAATACAACAAGAACTTTCAGTATATGGCCTATCCAAACCGGACCCACGACATCATAGAGGGCGCAGGTACCCGGCAGCACCTGATGACCCTATATACCTCTTATATGAGAACGCATTGCCCGGGTGGCCCTAAATAATTATCCAAAAAAAGCGCCTGATTCTTTGACCGTTTATGTGTTTGTCGCTACCTTTGCCTCCCGTTCAAAAAACGGAGATTGATCTATGTCCCAGCGAATCAGAATCAAATTGCAATCGTACGATCATAATCTCGTGGATAAATCTGCTGAAAAGATCGTCAAAACTGTGCGTAGTACCGGTGCCGTGGTAACGGGTCCGATCCCTTTGCCCACCCGGAAAAAAGTGTTTACTGTATTACGCTCGCCACACGTGAATAAGAAGGCGCGTGAACAGTTCCAGTTGCACACACATAAGAGATTGCTGGACATTTATACTTCCACTTCCAGGACGGTAGACGCTTTATCCAAGCTCGACCTGCCATCGGGCGTGGATGTAGAGATTAAGGCCTGAAAAAAGATATTCCATCTGCCAATCCGAAGAGGAGAAAGCAGCGCTGGATTTTTGAATAAAAAATATGAACAAGCCGTTCGGGGTTTGTTTACTACCGGTACTTCTATCACCAGCCGCAGCCTTGGCGAAGGCGGGCATCGAAAAGGATAACGAAGAAAAAAGCGGAAGTCGGCCCAGAGGCTACCTACGCTGAAGCTTCGGCGGCTAACGGAAAAGGTCGGTTGCAAACAGGGGATTGAAATCAGGATCAGCTGACATGGCTGATCAAAAAACCGCTGATTGTCCTTACACTCCAGGCACAAACCAATAAAAGATGAAAGGGTTAATTGGGAAGAAAATTGGAATGACCAGTGTGTTCACTCCTGACGGCAAGCAGGTGGCGTGTACTATAATTGAGGCCGGCCCCTGTGTGGTTACGCAGGTTAAGACAAAGGAGTCGGACGGGTACAATTCACTTCAGCTCGCCTTTGGCGACAAAAAGGAAAAGCATATTCTAGCTTCGGAAAAGAATCACTTCGCCAAATCAAATACTTCCGCCAAAAAATTCATCAAGGAATTTCGCAATTTTTCACTGGAAAAGAACCTGGGGGATTCGCTCACAGTGGATATTTTCACTGAAGGTGAAAGTGTTAGCGTTGTAGGCACTTCAAAAGGCAAAGGTTTCCAGGGGGTAGTAAAACGCCATGGGTTTCACGGGGTAGGCGGCCAGTCGCATGGCCAGCATGACCGTAGCCGGGCACCGGGATCCCTGGGTAACTCATCTGATGCTTCGCGTGTAATGAAAGGCGTTCGAATGGCGGGCCGCATGGGCGGTGACAGGATAAAGCTCAAGGGCTTGCAGGTTGTCAAGGTATTTCCAGATAAGAATTTCCTCCTGATTTCCGGATCCGTTCCGGGTCATAATGGCTCCATTGTTTACATTCAGAAGTAATTTATTAATCCACATTGCATGCAAATCGACATATTAAATATTAAAGGAGATAAAACGGGCCGAACCCTGGAACTGCCTGCTGAGATCTTTGAGGCTGAGCCGAATGATCACGTGATTTACCTGGCTGTGAAGCAGTATCTGGCCGCCCAGCGCCAGGGTACGCATAAAGTGAAGACAAGAATGGAGGTAAAAGGTTCATCCAAAAAATTACATAAACAAAAAGGAACCGGCGGATCCCGTAAAGGAAATATCCGGAACCCCTTGTATAAAGGAGGCGGTACCATATTCGGACCCAAGCCCAGGAGCTACGATTTCAAGCTGAACAGGAAGGTAAAGGATCTCGCAAAAATTTCTGCACTTTCCCATAAAGCCAAAGCGAATTCCATCCTGGTTGTCGAAGATATAAAGCTGGATGCTCCAAAAACGAAGGAACTGGTGAATTTGCTGAGTGGCTTGAAACTTGGAAGGAAAAAGGCCCTTATTGTGATGCCGGAGTACAATGATAACCTGCATCTCAGTTTAAGAAATGTGCCGTATCTGGAAAGCAGCCTGCTGGCGGATGTGAACACCTATGATATTGTGAATGCGGAAGTGCTGGTGCTGACCGAGTCGGCAGCGAAGATGTTTGTGGAGGAGGAAGTAGTTGCGTGAAATGTGAAAATATGTAAATGTGTAAATGTGAAAATGAGAAGAACGAGGATTTAGTTCAACCATTTACACAATAGCACATTTTCACATTGATTATAAATTTTCAAATTGTTCTAATGAAACTAACAGAGGTTCTGATCCGGCCGATTCTTACAGAAAAAGCGAATGCCCAGCAGGAAAAGTTGCGCCGATATGCTTTCAAAGTAAACACCAGGGCCAATAAACTGGAGATCAGGAAGGCGATCGAAGATTTTTACGGCATTACTGTGGTTGATGTGAACACCGTTGTGGTTCCGAGCAAGGCCCGTTCGAGGTCAACAAAAGCCGGATTGATCGTGGGTCGCAAGCCGGGCTATAAAAAAGCCCTGATCACCCTGGCAGAAGGCGAAACAATTGATTTGTATTCGAATATTTAAATAAATTAAGAATGGCATTCAACTGCCGCGAAAGTTGGAGTTTACATCATAAATATTCTGTAGAATAAAATATGGCGCTAAGAAAATTTAAACCGGTAACGGCCGGGACCAGGTGGAGGATCGGAAATGCCTATGCGGAGGTTACATCATCTGATCCGGAAAAAACTCTGCTTGAAAAAATACCTGTTACTGCGGGCCGGAATGCGCAAGGCAGAAGGGCAATGAGATATATGGGCGGCGGGCACAAGAAGATGTATCGCATGGTGGATTTCAAAAGAGACAAGAAGGGCGTGCCGGGAGTCGTTGCATCCATTGAATATGATCCATACAGAACGGCATTTATCGCCCTGCTCCATTACAGTGATGGAGAAAAGAGATATATTATCGCGCCCCAGGGTCTGCAGGTTGGATCTACCGTTCTTTCCGGTGACGGCGTTGTGCCCGAAATTGGAAATGCATTGCAGTTGAAAAACATTCCGCTGGGTACCAACGTGCACAATATTGAAATGCAGCCCGGCCAGGGCGGTAAGCTGGTTCGGAGCGCCGGCGCCTCTGCCCAGCTGACCAACAAGGAAGATAAACATGCTGTGCTGAAGATGCCTTCCGGCGAACTAAGAAAGATATTGATTAACTGTTATGCCACAATCGGTGTTGTTTCGAACAGCGACCATAGCCTGCAGAGCATGGGTAAGGCGGGACGTAACAGGTGGAGAGGCATTCGGCCACGCACAAGAGGTGTGGCGATGAATCCAGTGGATCACCCGATGGGCGGCGGAGAAGGAAAAGCTTCAGGTGGCCAGCCACGTTCCAGAAACGGTCAATACTCCAGGGGACTTAAGACCAGAACCCGGGGGAAAGGAAGCGATAAACTGATTATTCAGACGAAAAAAGGAAAGAAGATCACGAAGTAATTAAATAATGTGTCAATATGAAAATGTGGAAATGGGTTTCATATTGACATTCGGAATAAAAATAAATTTTCACATTTTCACATTTTCACATTAACTCATTAGCTATGGGTCGGTCAATAAAAAAAGGTCCTTACGTAGACGCAAATCTGGAAAACAAAGTGCTTGGGATCAATGATGGCAAGGCAAAGAAAAGTGTCATTAAGACCTGGAGCCGCCGTTCTACCATCACGCCGGATTTTGTGGGTCATACTTTCGCCGTGCATAATGGCAACAAGTTTATCCCGGTGTATGTAACAGAGTTCATGGTTGGCCATAAGCTGGGAGAATTCGCACCGACCCGGAATTTTAAAGGTCATTCCAGTAAGAAGATTGTTGAATCATGATGTTTACATTTATTGGCATACTTAAGAAAGATCACATCAAGAGAACAAACGAGAAAAAATGGAAGCATTAGCAAAATTGAAAAATTACCCGACCTCTCCCCGCAAGATGCGCTTGCTGGCAGATGAGATCAGGGGACTGCAGGTGGAAAAAGCCCTGGCATTGCTTGAGCATCATCCACAACATTCCTCAACGCCGCTGTATAAACTGTTGTGGTCTGCTGTAAAAAACTGGGAACAAAAAAATGAAGGGAAAAGTGCGGCTGATGCGGGCCTGCTTGTGAAAACAATATTTGTGGACGGCGCACGGGTGCTGAAAAGAATGCGGCCTGCTCCTCAGGGACGGGGTTACCGGGTTCGAAAACGCAGTAATCATATTACGCTGGTGGTGGATGAGAAAGGCTAAAAAGTAAAAATTAAAAATTGAATACATGAGAATTTGGAATTGCTTTCAGATTAAGCAACTGCGTTAACAAATTATCAAATTATCAAATTAATCAGCTACATGGGTCAGAAAACAAATCCTATTGGTGCGAGACTGGGAATCATCCGTGGTTGGGAATCCAACTGGTACGGCAGCAAGAAAGATTATTCAGTAAAGCTGATCGAAGACAACAAGATCAGGACCTACCTGAATGCCCGCATCAACAAGGGTGGTATTGCGAAGATTGTCATTGAGCGCACACTCAATAAACTGATCGTGACCATTCATACTTCCAAACCCGGAATTATCATTGGTAAGGGAGGGGGAGAGGTAGACCGCATCAAGGAAGAATTGAAGAAACTGACCGGCAAGGAAGATGTTCAAATTAACATACTGGAAATCCGCCGCCCGGAACTGGATGCAAATATTGTTGCTGATACCATTGCGAGACAAATTGAAAACCGGATTAACTATAAGAGGGCAATCAAGATGGCCATTGCTTCTGCGCTCAGGATGGGTGCTGAAGGAATTAAAGTAAAAGTGGGCGGCCGCCTGGGTGGTTCGGAAATAGCCAGAACTGAAGAGATCAAGCAGGGGCGTACGCCTTTGCATACGCTTCGGATGGATATTGACTATGCCAATGTATTTGCGCTTACTGTTTACGGGAAAATCGGTGTTAAGGTATGGATCTGCAAAGGAGAAGTGCTTACGAAGAGGGACCTGAATCCGAATTTTGTAGGAGGTAAGAGCGATGTGAGCGACAGAAGGGACAGAAGGGATGATCTCCGGGATGAGCGCGGCCGCGGTGGCGACAGAGACAGAAGAGGCGGTGGCGGAGAAAGAAGAGGTGGTGGAGGTGGAAGGGACAGGAGGGGTTAATTTTCAATTTATCAAATTTTCAAACTCGAAAACATGTTACAGCCCAAGAGGACGAAACATAGGAAGGCGCAGAAAGGAAGGATCCGTGCAATTGCAAAAAGAGGAAGCGATATTTCCTTTGGTTCCTATGGTCTTAAAGCCCTTGAGGGGATCTGGTTAACCAACCGTCAGCTGGAGGCAGCCCGTCAGGCGCTGACCCGGTCCATGAAGCGTGAGGGAAATGTGTGGATCAGGGTTTTTCCGGATAAGCCGATCACAAAAAAGCCGCAGGAAGTGAGGATGGGTAAAGGAAAGGGTAACCCGGAATACTGGGCGGCGGTAGTGGAACCGGGCCGTATGCTTTTTGAAGCAGATGGTGTTCCGGAAGCCGTCGCAAAGGAGGCATTGCTTCTGGCCGCACAGAAACTGCCTATCAAAACAAAGTTTGTAGTTCGTCATGATGTGACACCAATGTAATTATCAAATTTTCAAATTAAACAGGATGGCAAAGCGAAACGACCTGGTAAATAGCCTGAAGGACCTGAGTGAAGTCGATCTGAATGCGAGGATCAAAGAAGATGAAATGCGTTTGAAAAAACTGAGGTTTGCGCATGCGATTTCCCCGCTGGAAAGCCCGGTTACCATTCGTCTGCTCAGAAAAGATATTGCGCGTTTAAAAACCGCGCTGACAAAAAAGAAAATGTGAAAATGTGTTAATGTGAGAATGAAGAAGATGCATAAATTAATTTACATATTTACACATTAGCACATTTACACATTATTATGAATGTTTCAAATAAGCAACTATGTCAGATAGAAATTTAAGGAAAACGAGAACGGGGGTTGTCAGCAGTAACAGAATGGATAAGACCGTGGTTGTTGCCGTTGAAAGAAAAGTTCAGCACCCGATCTACGGTAAGTTCCTGAAAAAAACAACCAAGTTTCACGCGCATGATGAAAAGAATGAGTGCAGTATCGGAGATGTTGTGCGGATCATGGAAAGCCGTCCCTTAAGCAAAACCAAGCGCTGGCGCCTGGTGGAAATCGTGGAGAAAGCGAAATAATTCGGAATTCTAAAATCGTATTGAAATGATTCAGCAGGAAAGCAGACTTAACGTTGCCGATAATAGCGGGGCCAAAGAAGTATTGTGCATCCGGGTGCTTGGAAACAGCGGACAGGACTATGCCAGGATCGGGGACAAAATTGTTGTGACTGTTAAAGACGCCTTGCCTGCCGGGGGCATTAAAAAAGGTACGGTGACTAAAGCGGTGATCGTGCGGACTAAAAACAAATTGCGCCGCAAAGATGGTTCTTACATTCGATTCGATGATAATGCCGTGGTCCTGTTAACCACAAGTGATGAGCCCAGGGGGACGCGTATTTTTGGACCGGTGGCCAGGGAACTCCGGGATAAAGGATATATGAAAATTATTTCACTCGCGCCGGAAGTGCTTTAGAATAGTTATGGGTTATGGGTTATGGGTTATGGGTTATGGGTTATGGGTTATGGGTTATGGGTTATGGGTTATGGGTTATGGGGAAACGCAAGTTCATGATATTTTTGAAATAATAATTTTAGGGGCGTTCAACGATTTGCGTTAAGCGTTCCGGGTAAAAGGAGAAAAATGAGCAACAGATTTAAACCGAAGTTCAATATTAAGAAAGGAGATAAGGTAGTAATTATTTCGGGGGATGATAAAGACCTGAAGAAATCTCGGAAGGTGCTGGAGGTATATCCGGAAGAATCGCGGGTGCTGGTGGAGGGTGTGAATATAGTTACCAAACACAGCAAACCTTCTGCCCAGAATACCAAGGGCGGTATTTTGAAAAAAGAATCGCCTGTGCATATTTCCAATGTGTTGCTCTGGGATGCCAGATCAGGCGGCCCTACCAAAGTAAAACTCACCCGGGAGAATGGTAAACTTGTACGCATTGCAAAAAAATCAGAGGAGGTAATTAAATAATGAGCACAGTTAAATATTCTGCACGCCTGGCAGCTAAGTACAAAAAGGAAGTCGTTCCTGCTTTAATGAAGCGGTTTGGCTATAAGACGGTTATGCAGGCTCCAAAACTGGAAAAGATTTGTTTGAACCGGGGAATCAACGGAGCGGTGGCAGATAAAAAGCTCGTGGATATTTCAATAGAAGAACTGACGACTATTACCGGCCAGAAAGCCGTATCGACCGTATCCAAAAAAGATATTTCCAACTTTAAACTCCGTAAGGGATTGCCAATCGGAGCCAGGGTGACCCTTCGCGGGGTGAAAATGTATGAATTCCTGGACAGACTGGTGGCAGCTGCCCTCCCAAGGGTGCGCGATTTCAAAGGCGTGAGTGAGAAATCCTTTGATGGCCGTGGAAATTATACTATGGGAATCACTGAGCAGATCATCTTTCCAGAAGTGGATATCGATAAAGTAAATAAGATTACGGGTATGGATATCACTTTTGTGACTACGGCAAAAACGAACGAAGAAGCATTTGAGCTGCTGAAGGAACTGGGTATGCCGTTTAGGAATGCAAAGAAGGAAGGATAGAAAATGTGAAAATGCTTCGCCTTACGATAAGAAGGGAAGACAGACCCAAACGGACCTCCTGCTATCGCCAGGGAATAGGAATAGAAGATTGGGAATTTAATCAGGATTTAAATTCCGGACAAAAGCAGAAGGATATGAAATATAAACCAGGTTCAAATCAATAAATAAAAGTTCATGGCCAAAGAATCAGTCAAAGCCAGACAAAGAAAGCGCGAGGCATTGGTTGCAAGATATGCTGAAAAGCGCGCTGCACTTAAAGCCGCAGGCGATTACAGGGCACTCGATCTGCTTCCAAAGAATGCATCACCGGTGCGTTTAAAGAACCGCTGTCAGCTTACGGGCAGGCCGCGTGGATATATCCGTTATTTTGGAGTTTCCAGGGGAGTATTTCGCGATATGGCGTTGCAGGGAAAGATACCGGGTGTAAGAAAGGCAAGCTGGTAAAAAAGTTGATGGTTGATAGTTGATGGTTGATTGCATTTAAGTCCATCAACTATCAACTATCAACCATCAACGAAAAAATTAATAAGCAATTAATAAGTATAAAATGGTTACCGATCCAATAGCAGATTTTCTGACAAGAATCCGTAATGCGCAGATGGCGAATCACCGGATCGTGGAAATTCCGGCTTCGAACCTGAAAAGGCGCATGACAGAAATATTGTATGATAAAGGCTATATTCTTAAATATAAATTTGAGGAAAACAGTAAGCAGGGCGTGATTAAAATTGCCCTGAAGTACGATCCTCAAACAAAGGAGCCGGCAATCCGGAGCCTGGAACGGGTGAGTCGTCCGGGCCTTCGCCAATACGCGAGTCCCGTCGAATTCAAGCGGGTTAAAAACGGATTGGGCATTGCTATAGTCTCGACGTCAAAAGGAGTAATGACCGACAAGGATGCTAAAGCCCAGAATGTGGGCGGTGAAGTGCTTTGTCATGTTTATTAATAAACAGATGGAGGGATTTGTTGTCAGGATTGGAATTAGAAAAACAGAAATCAGCACATTTTCAAATTTTCAAATTAACATATGTCCAGGATAGGTAAAAAACCGGTTCTTATTCCCAAGGGGATAACTGTGAATGTAAGTAAGGACAATGTCGTTACGGTCAAAGGCCCGAAAGGGGAATTGAAACAGACGGTTGACCGCGACATAACTGTTGAGGTGAAGGAAAATCAGGTTGAGTTTTCAAGGCCTACCGACCAGATCCGTCACCGTGCTTTGCATGGCTTATACCGTTCCCTCATGTCCAACATGGTGAAAGGGGTATCGGACGGGTACAGGAAACAGCTGGAATTGATCGGGGTTGGTTTTAAAGCTTCGAATCAGGGAAACCTGCTCGACCTTGCACTTGGCTATTCGCATAATATCATTTTCGAAGTACCGAAGGAATTGAAAGTAGCCACCGCCCAGGAAAAGGGAGAAAATCCTAAGATCCTCCTGGAAGGCAGCGACAAACAGCTGATCGGACAGGTTGCAGCGAAGATCCGGAGTCTCCGCAAGCCGGAACCTTATAAGGGCAAAGGCGTTCGCTACGCGGGTGAAGTGGTTCGTAAGAAAGCTGGCAAGGCAGCAGGGAAGTAATATTCAAATTTTTAAATTGAGACAATGGAAACGCTTTTAAAAAGACAAAAAATAAGATACCGGATACGCAAAAAAGTTTCCGGCCGTGCTGATATGCCCCGCTTATCCGTTTTCAGGAGTAATAATGAAATCTATGTACAATTAATCGATGATATTACTGGCAGAACACTGGCAGCCGCTTCTTCCAGAGAAAAAGATATTGTAGCTCAGAAAGTGACAAAAACGGAAAAGAGTAAACTGGTTGGAGCCGCTATTGCGCGGAGAGCAAAGGAACTGGGTATTGAGCATGTGGTTTTTGACCGTGGCGGGAATTTGTATCATGGCAGGGTAAAAGCTGTGGCAGATTCAGCGCGCGAAGGTGGATTACAGTTTTAAAAAGTACAATAAAAGCTTATACGTAAATATTTATCATGGCAACGACGAATGTAGTTTCGAAGATCAAGGCCGGTGACCTGGAATTAAAAGAAAAGGTAGTTTCCATCAACCGCGTAGTGAAGACGACCAAAGGCGGCCGGGCTTTTAGTTTTTCAGCGCTGGTGGTTGTTGGCAATCAAGCCGGCATAGTCGGCCATGGTCTGGGTAAGGCCAAGGAAGTCCAGGAGGCCATAACAAAAGGAATTGAGGATGCAAAGAAAAATCTTATACGTGTTCCTGTAATGCATGGAACCATTCCTCATGATCAGCTAGCGAAGGAAGGCGCCGCAAAAGTGCTGATCAAGCCTGCTGCACATGGAACGGGCGTTATCGCCGGAGGCAGCATGCGCGCTGTGTTGGAAAGTGCAGGTATTACTGATGTTCTGGCCAAATCGCTGGGATCTGCAAACCCGCACAATGTGGTGAAAGCGACTTTTAAGGCCCTCAACCTGCTCAGGGAGCCAATCCAGGTTTCAAGAACAAGGAATTTGTCGCTGAAGAAAATATTCAATGGATAATCAGGAATAACCGGAAGGAAATGAAACGTCTGTGATAGAATTTTTATTAATGCATAAGTGGAACGGGAACCAAGTGTGAATGCCATTAGAAAGACAAAAATGCCCGTGAATAATAAAAATTTTATGATGATTAGTTTCATCTGACCGGGAAACAATAAAAATGAGCAGATGAAAAAGATCAGAATTACACAAATAAAAAGCGCTATCGACAGGCCGGAGCGTCAGAAGCTGACGCTCAAAGCGCTGGGGTTGAAAAAAATGAATAACCCCAGGGAAGTGGTAGCGACGCCTCAGATATTGGGGATGGTGCGCACAGTGGGCCATCTGCTGAAAGTGGAGGAGGTCGGATGATTTGAAAATTTGAAAATGTGGTAATTTGAAAATTAGATTACCATGTTTCAGAAATTTTCAAATTTTCAAATTTTCAAATTTTCAAATTAACATGATGAACTTACATACGATCAGGCCGGCAAAAGGCGCTACACACAAGGAAAAAAGACTTGGGCGCGGTGAGGCCTCCGGCAAGGGTGGTACTTCAACAAAAGGAAATAAGGGCGGACAAAGCCGCGCCGGTTATCAGCGGAAAATGGCCCATGAAGGCGGTCAGATGCCCATCCAGCGCAGATTGCCTAAACGTGGTTTTAAGAATCCTGACCGGGTTGCCTATAAAGTATTTAACCTTTCCCAGATTGAACAACTGGCTGAGAAATATGATATTAAGGAAGTTTCCGCCGCTAACCTCTATGCCAACGGCCTCATTTCCAGAACAGCGCTGATAAAGATCCTTGGAAATGGAGAATTGAAAACAGGTCTTTTGTTCAAGGTGAATGCTGTAAGCGGCAAAGCAAGGCAGGCTATCGAAGGGGCGGGCGGCTCCATAGAAATCATAAAATAGTTTTATGTAACTTGCGCTGATGCTTACCGGCTGTCTTTGTAGTTGAAGCAGTTCATAAATAATTCCGAAAGCACGTGAAGAAACTTATTGGTACATTAAAAAATATTTGGAGTATTGCTGAACTGAGAAGCAAGATCATACTTACGCTGACGCTCCTGCTCGTTTACCGTTTCGGTACTTTTATTGTGTTACCCGGAATAGATCCCAACAAACTAAGCAGCCTCAGCGGAGCAAAATCCGGAGCATTGGGTCTGATTGACGCATTTTCCGGTGGCGCTTTTTCTCAGGCTTCCATTCTTGCCCTGGGCATCATGCCATATATATCTGCTTCCATTTTTATGCAATTGATGGGCATCCTGGTCCCTCAGATGCAGAAGATCCAGAAAGACGGAGAAAGCGGAAGAAATAAAATTAATCAGTGGACGCGCTACCTTACAGTAATTGTTACTTTCGCCCAGGCATATGCTTATGTTTCTTATTTAAGGACCATGGGCAGGGATGCCATAATTGAAAGCTTCAGTGCCTATTTTTGGGTTACTACGCCCATTCTGCTCACGGCAGGTACCTTGTTCGTCATGTGGCTTGGAGAAAAAATCACTGATAAAGGTTTAGGAAATGGTACATCTATCATTATAATGATCGGTATCCTGGCCCGTTTTCCAAATTCAATGCGGAATGAATTTCTTGCCAGGTCGGCCATGGGCAGCGGGGGTATCCTGATTTTCGTAATTGAAGTGGCGATACTCATTGCCGTTATATTAGGTTTAATTGTATTGATTCAGGGCGTTCGAAAAGTTCCCGTTAATTATGCCAAGCAAATTGTAGGCAACCGCCAATTCGGGGGAGCCAGGCAATTCCTACCGCTTAAAGTAAATGCAGCCGGTGTAATGCCGATCATTTTTGCTCAAGCCATTATGTTCCTTCCCACGCTGATTTCCTACACAAGTTTTGAGAACAAGGAAGGAATTTCGAGGATATTTTCTGATCCGCGCGATTTTATCCACATGACCTTCTACGGCATTGTTGTTATTGGCTTTACCTTTTTATATACCTCACTCATATTTAATCCAAAACAGGTGGCTGATGATCTCAAACGCAATAACGGTTTTGTTCCTGGCGTAAAACCCGGACAGCCGACTGCAGATTTCATCGGTTCCGTTATGGATAAGATCACGTTGCCGGGAGCCATCCTGCTGGCAGTGGTCGGCATTCTCCCCGGATTTGCACAAAGGGCAGGCGTAACCCAGGGCTTTGCATCTTTCTACGGAGGTACATCTCTGCTGATTATGGTAGCTGTTATCCTCGACACCCTGCAGCAAATTGAAACACAGCTGCTGATGCGTCAGTATGACGGGCTTATGAAATCGGGCAGGATACAGGGCCGCCAGTCGGTAACCAATGCCGTGATCTAGGATGATTTATTACAAAACAAAAGCGGAAATTGAACTGGCAAGAGAAAGTTGCCTGCTGGTAAGTCAGACACTCACTGAAACAGCCAGGGTTTTGAAAGCCGGAATAAACTCCAGCTATCTCGATAAATTCATCGGCGATTATATCCGTGACCATGGAGCTGTTCCGTCTTTCCTGGAATACAACGGATTTCCCTTTAATTCATGCATCTCTGTGAATGATGTGGTCGTGCACGGATTCTCCAATGGGAATGAATTGAAAGAGGGAGACATCATATCTATCGACATAGGTGTTTATAAAAACGGTTTCCATGGGGACCATGCTTATACATTTGCAATAGGTGACCCCGGAGCAGCTGTAGCCCAGCTTATCCGGGTCACCAAGGAATCACTCTACAAGGGCATAGAAAAGGCCGTAGCAGGCAACCGCATCGGAGACATTTCTTTTGCCATTCAGGAGCACACTGAAAAAAAATATGGATATGGCGTGGTGCGTGAACTCGTAGGCCATGGTTTGGGCAGAAAGCTTCATGAAGAGCCCCAGGTACCTAATTACGGCAGACGCGGATCGGGAATAAAATTAAAGGAAGGCTTGATCCTGGCCATTGAACCCATGATTAATTTAGGAAGGCGTGAGGTATACACGGAGGATGACGGGTGGACGGTCAGAACCCAGGACCATAGCGTTTCAGTACATTTTGAACACGATGTGTGCGTACAAAAAAACAAGGCCGATATTCTTTCTGATTACTCCGGAATTGAGGCAGCAGAACGAAAAAATCCAGCGCTTTTCAGTTCTTCCTGATCCCCACTACCCGCTAACGCCGAAATTCCTCAAGGCATCATTAAGACTTGTTTTCAGGTCAGTAGATGATTTTCTCTGGCCGATGATCATTGCGCAAACTACCTGGTATTCTCCTGCAGAGAATTTCTTGGGATAGGTTCCTGGAATGACCACACTCCTGGCCGGAATGCGTCCCTTATATTCAACCGGAGCGGCGCCACTCACGTCAATGATCTTTGTACTCTGCGTCAGGACTACATTCGCCCCCAGTACGGCTTCTTTTTCAATGTGCACGCCTTCCACAACAATACATCTCGATCCGATAAAGCACCCGTCTTCAATAATTACCGGTGCTGCCTGCAGGGGTTCCAGAACGCCGCCAATGCCTACCCCTCCGCTGAGGTGAACATTTTTTCCGATTTGGGCGCAGCTGCCGACTGTCGCCCAGGTATCCACCATCGTTCCTTCATCCACATATGCGCCAATGTTCACATAGCTGGGCATCAGTACAACATTTTTTGCAAGGTACGCACCATAACGGGCGACGGCATGAGGAACAGCGCGAACACCCAGCATGGCATAGTCTTTCTTCAGGGCCATCTTATCATAAAATTCAAATGGATCAACAGACCAGGTTTTCATTTGGCGGATGCCGAAATACATCAGGATCGCTTGTTTTATCCATTCATTTACTACCCATCCTTTATCTGTAGGCATCGCAACACGTAGTCTTCCTTTGTCGGTTTCCTCTATTACAGCCTCCACAGCACTGCTGTATTTCTCCTCTTTAAGCAATTCCCGTTTTTCCCAGGCTTCTTCTATAAGTGATTTTAGCTCCATTCGGATAATTTTTACAAACATACATGTGCGGGCTCAATTAAGAATATGGAAGTCTCCATTTATTCGATATTTCAGGTTTTTCTGTTATTTTCCATACTTCAGGTATTTTTGAGACACTTAAATTTATTCTTTGGATTTTGAAAATGATATTCTGCGATGCCTTGAGGTGCTTCATCAGGGAGGGATTATTTTATATCCAACGGATACCATCTGGGGGATCGGCTGCGATGCAACCAATACTTCAGCGGTAAAAAAAATTTATGCATTGAAGCGCCGTCCGGAATCCAAATCGATGATTGTTTTGCTGGCGGACCAAAGGGATATCATTAAATACATAAGCCGTCCCGAACCTTTCATGTTTGAATTTCTTGAGACTATAACACGACCCACCACTGTGATCTATGAGGGCGCTGTGGGGCTGGCAGAAAACCTCGTTCCGGAGGATGGCAGCATAGCGATCCGGATCGTAAAAGAAGATTTTTCCCGGAACCTGATCAAGCGATTCAGGAAACCTCTGGTTTCGAGTTCGGCAAATATTTCCGGGAAACCTGCACCTCCTATTTTCAAGGAAATAGTTTCGGAAATCCGCGATGCGGTCGATTATGTTGTACAATACCGGCAGTCCGACGATCTGCCTGCTCAGGCTTCCGCCGTGGTCCGCTTCAATAGATCCGGAGAGCTGATTGTATTAAGAAACTGATTGAAAAACAGTTGAACCATCTCCTTCATGGAGATTTTTACCAGTGGGTTGCCCCCGAGCGCATGCGGAACGAATCCGTTTTTGAGAAAGAAGCAATCCGCCACCCGGAAACCGCAAAAAATTGCGGTTCTTCGCATATCGAAAACAGATCTTGCAAAAATTCCTGATCATACAAACAGCTTTTATCGGAGACGTGGTCCTGGCCACGCCGCTCGTAGAAAAATTGCATGCATGGTTTCCGGATGCCCAGATAGATTTTCTATTAAGGAAAGGCAATGAATCATTACTGCTTAATCATCCCCTTATTCATGAGGTGATGATCTGGAACAAAAAGCAGGATAAACTGAAACATCTTTTCCAGCTGCTCCTTCGCATACGCAGGACTAAATATGATAAGGTGATCAATGTACAAAGGTTTGCTGCTACCGGCCTGCTCACCGCTTTCTCTTCTGCGCGCGAAACGATCGGATTTGATAAGAATCCATTCAGTTTTTTATTCTCGGGGAAAATACCTCACGATGTGAACGGAGCGGGGAACCTGCATGAAACGCAACGCAATCTTCAGCTCATCAGGCATTTTACAGACCAGTCATATTTCCGACCCATATTATATCCCGCTCCCGAAGACTTCGCATTTGTTGAAGCTTACTCAGAAGAAAAATTCATTACCCTGAGCCCTGCTTCTGTTTGGTTTACCAAGCAATATCCATCGCCTCAATGGATTTCTTTCATAAATAAAATTCCTGCAGGATACAGCATATTTTTATTGGGCGGAGCTACGGATCTGCCTCTTTGTGAATCCATTCAGAAGGCTGTGAAAAGACCCCTGCTTGAAATCCTTGCCGGCAAATTATCTTTCCTTCAATCGGCCGCACTGATGGCAAAGGCGGAGATGAACTATGTGAACGATTCTGCCCCCATGCATTTTGCATCAGCGATGAATGCCCCTGTAACTGCGGTCTATTGCTCAACGATACCTGAATTTGGTTTTGGACCGCTTTCGGATTCCCGCCATATTGTTCAGATTGAGTCGCCTTTATATTGCCGCCCCTGCGGCCTCCATGGATATGCATCCTGCCCGGAAGGTCATTTCCGATGTGCTGTCGAAATAAAGGACGAGCAGCTCTTAAAAACGCTTTCTGAAGGGCCGGATTCCTTGCTGCTCCATGCCGATTGATTTACATTTGCCGTCATGCAAATTGCCTGTTCTGAAAATGAATTGCTGCTGTTCGGCAAAATTGCTGAAGCTGCGGCTGAATTGGAGACCGAAGCCTATGTGATCGGCGGATTTGTGCGCGATAAACTGATTGGCCGTCCATCCGGTGATGCGGATATTGTTTGCGTGGGAAATGCAATTGAACTGGCACATAAAGTAGCTGCTTTTTTTTCTCCCAGGCCAACGGTTTCATTCTTCAAAAATTTCGGAACGGCCCATATAAGAATACCGGATACCGGCACTGAAACCGGCATGCTTGATGTGGAGTTCGTCGGTGCCAGGAAAGAAAGCTACCGCGCTTCTTCCCGCAAACCAGAAATAATCGTTGGTACCCTTGAGGACGACCAGAACCGTCGCGATTTTACAATCAATGCGCTGGCAATCAGTTTAAATAAAGATAACTATGGGCAAATTATCGATCCTTTCAACGGATTGAATGATATTGCTGAAAAAAGAATTCAAACTCCGCTGGATCCGCTCAGCACATTCAGCGACGATCCGCTCAGAATGCTTCGCGCCATCCGTTTTGCAACCCAGCTGGCGTTTCGTATAGATCAGGTGACTTTCGACGCCATAAAGGAGGATGCCCCCAGGATACGGATCGTATCACAGGAACGTATAACCGAAGAATTCAATAAAACGATCTGCTCGCCAAAACCGTCAATAGGTTTTGATCTGTTGCATAAAGCGGGCCTGCTGAATATTATTTTTCCGAAAATGGCCGAGCTGGAAGGGGCGGAATACATTGATGGTCAGGGACACAAGGATAATTTCTACCATACCCTCCAGGTGCTGGACAATATATCCTTAAAGACGAATGATCTCTGGCTTCGTTGGGCGGCGATCCTGCATGATATCGGCAAGCCGGCAACCAAAAAATTTGAAAAGGGCCATGGATGGACCTTTCACGGGCACGAGGTGGTGGGGGGACGTTTGGTTCCCAAAATTTTTGAACAGTTTAAGAATCCGCTGAATGAAAAAATGCGATTTGTCCGCAAGCTGGTAGAGTTGCATTTGCGGCCCATCAGTCTTACGAAAGAGAACATCACGGATTCCGCTATCCGCAGACTTTTATTTGATGCTGGTGAGGATATTGATTCCCTGATGTTGTTATGTGAAGCAGATATCACCTCCAAGAATAAGCAGAAGGTTAAAAAATATCTTGAAAATTTTGAGCTTGTACGTTCACGTCTTGCCGAAGTGGAGGAGAAGGATCGTATCCGGAACTGGCAACCACCGGTGACCGGGGAAATGATCATGGAGATTTTTGGTATAAAACCTTCACGCCAGGTAGGAGATCTTAAAAATATGATCCGGGAGGCCATCCTGGACGGAGAAATAGAAAACTCCTACGAGGCGGCATATCGTTTTATGATGGAAAAAGCGGCCGGTATGGATCTGAAACCAGTAAAATAGGCATATACTTACCTTTACTAAAGAAAATAAAGCTGGTCATTAATTTGATGGTTTAATTTATTTTTGAATCAATTAACGGGAGCGATTATGGCAGTTTTAAAATTCAGGGTTTATTTTGAGGAGGACGATAGTGTTTACCGCGATGTAGCTGTGAAGCATAATCAGCATTTCCTTCAACTTCATCAGGGGATCTTAAAAGCCTATGAATTTGACAACAAGCACCAGGCGACTTTTTTCCGCAGCAATGATCACTGGCAACGTGGCAGGGAGATATCCCTCGAAAAATATGACAAGGAGTATAGGGTGGCACCATTAATCATGGGGGAAACACCCATCAGCTCGGAAATAAGGGATCCAAACCAAAAATTTGTTTACCAGTATGATTTTGTAAAGAACTGGACCTTCCTTGTGGAACTCATCCATGTATCGAGGGAGGAGAACAGCAAACTCGAATATCCAGCCCTTATCAAGAGTGAAGGAATTGCTCCTTCCCAGTACGGAACCCGCGGTTTAATTGGCGATAAGCTCGCTGAGGTGGAAGAGAAATATGATCTTGGCCGGGGTGCAGAAGGATTTATTCTGGTCGGAGAAGAAAACGGAGAACTTGGTGAAGTAGAGGAATCCGGCGATCTGGGCGAAGAAGAAACTGGTCCGGAGGAAGAATCCGGGATAGAATAATGCTCCCCAAAACAGTAATCATCATTACAGGACCGACTGCTTCAGGCAAGACGGCATTATCCCTTGTCCTTGCCCGTCATTTTAATACATCTATCATTTCGGCAGACTCTCGCCAGTGTTTTCGCGAATTGAACATCGGCGTGGCAAAGCCTTCTTTTCACGAACTGCAATCCGTAAGGCATGAATTCATAAATTCCCATTCCATCGGGGAGGAGGTGAATGCTGCAGTTTTTGAATCACTGGCTCTGCAATGGGCAGAAGAGATTTTTTCTAACCGGAATGTGGTTGTCATGGTAGGAGGGACGGGGCTATACATAAAAGCGTTTACCGAAGGATTGGACAAGATCCCCGAAACCGATGAACAGACAAGAATAGAGATCCAGGAACAATACTCCCGGTATGGACTGCTCTGGTTGCAGGCGCAGGTCAAACTCAGGGATCCTGTATACTTTGAATCCGGAGAAATTAAAAATCCGCAACGCATGATGCGCGCTCTGGAAGTTATTGAAAGCACTGGCCATTCCATTTTATATTTTAGGAATACTGAAAAAAAAATACGACCCTTTAGCGTTCTTTTTTTTTCCACTCGCATTCCTGTGAGTATCTTAAATCAACGGATCAATGAGCGCGTAGACCATATGATGGAAGAAGGCCTCCTGGATGAGGTCAGATCACTGCTTCCTTATCAGCATTTCAATGCCCTGCAAACGCTTGGCTATACCGAATTGTTTGAACACCTGAATGGGAAGCTTAATCTGGAAA
Source organism: Chitinophagaceae bacterium (assembly GCA_025449645.1). Taxonomy (GTDB): domain Bacteria; phylum Bacteroidota; class Bacteroidia; order Chitinophagales; family Chitinophagaceae; genus Puia. The sequence goes on from JANWIY010000090.1 coordinate 25,823, forward strand.
ACGCGGTGATCAGGATCAAACAAAATACCCGGCAATATGCAAAACGGCAAATGACCTGGATCAGAAAAAACTCATACGTACACTGGCTTGAAAAGGATCCTTTGAAAGAAATTCTGGAAGTTAGCGAGCGAATTAAAATTTAATGCCTGCTGTGAGGATTATCGTGCCTGAATGCTGATTAACCGTTGCAAAAATATTGTTCTTATCTCCAAGTCTGTAGGGGAAACTGGCATCCTTCACGAAGCTTTCAACATAGGTGAGATCAACAAAAATTCCCCGGTTACGATAACCGATGCCCGCGGAAGCTGTGGCACGGCTGGCTTTTAAATCGGAAGATGCATACGGACTAAGCGCATAGGATCCCCCCACCCTCACTGCCAGGATATTGAATTTTAATTCGCCGCCGAGCCGGAAATTAAAATTATTCTTATAGTAATTTTTTACAGTGCTGTTTAGTGCGTCGTAGTATCCGTTATCTGTGTAATAAGCATCTTCATCAGAAGGAATGCTGAACCTTGAGCTTTTATTCGTTACGTATTCAATATCTCCGGTAATGAAGCCCTGCCGGGATCCGGCTTCTTCTCCTGTGCCGAAAACATAAGAGCCGCTGGCAATAAAATGCCAGGGAGAAGAAAGATCGTATTTCAGGCTATTGCCGGAATTGCTGATCTGATCAAGTGTTGAAGAAGTAACCGAATCCAAATGGTGATAATTTTCTGCGTCTGATACAAGTTTGGCATCAAAAGTCTCCGTAAGCGTGTACAGGGTTGGCGTATGCACCGAAATTCCGATCCGCCATGCAGCGTCGGGCCGGAAAATTGCGCCCACCCTGAGGTTGACTCCCGCACCCTTTGTCGAAAAAGATTCCGTATAGGTATACGTATTAAAATCATTGTTAAGGTTTCCGCTGAGGTCAGATTCTGTATACTGCTGGTTACGATGATAATTGACGATCGGGATTCCGATCGATCCGCCCAGGTACCATTTATCGCGTGTGCCTGAGGCAAACCCGAGGGCCAATTCGGTTATGCCGCCGGTTGTTTTGATGTCATTGAGCTGGTAGAGCTGGCCGCCTGCAGCCAGCACTTTTTGCGGTTGAGCAATCACCTGCGTGACGCCACCGATGGTAACAGTATCAATCAGATAAGTATAAAGCGCCATTCGCGTACCATATGAAATGCCTGGGTCTGCCAGGGCATCGTCAATGGAGAGTCCGGAATTCGCATACTCTTCAGCGTAAGCTTCCGCACCAGAAGAATAATTATTATTTCCGCTATATCGGATATGGCCGTTAAAATCAGCCGTTCGTGTTATTGCAATACTGAAGGCAGTGTTCTTATCCGGGTCCGTTGCCTTTCCAATCACCAATCCGGAAGTGCCGAAGATAAAATTTTGCACACCAGGTGCTGTACCCTTATTGGACAAATAAGACGCCTTTGCATTTTCAATTCCAAATGAAGGGCTCAGTAAAAACTCGCTTGTCTTGTAAAAGCCCAGACCTGCAGGATTTACAAAATTGGAAGAAATATCACCTCCCAGCGAACCCATTGCGCCGCCAATGGCTTGTTCGCGGGCTGTTCCGTATGGATTTGTATAAGATAACCGCAAAGCATCATCTGGTAACTGTGCCTTAATCGTGATTGAAAAAAAAAGCGGACACAGCAATAATAATCGTCTCATCATAGAAAAAGATTATCTGCCCGGACGCGAGCCGCCGCCACCTCCCCTGAAACCACCGCCGCCTCCGCCCCCGAAACCGGATGGAGCAGTACGAACGGGTTGTGAATTGAAAGTGGGCCTGTTGAAGTTGTAATTTGAATTATTATTGGATTGACGCAGGTTCCGGGAGGCATTATTAACCGGAGCATTATTGTTATAGTACCTGTTGTTCGAGGCGGTCGGGCGGTCAGTATAATATCTGCCCTGATAAGCGGAAGGATTAAACGTGCTTAACCTGGAATATGCGGGCGCAGTGAAGTTTTTTCCATTTACGAACACGATGCCGCCGTAATAGGGATTATAGAAATTATTCCATGCATAATAGCTGTTCCAAAAGCTGAACGGACTGTAATAACCGAAACCTCCGAACCAGGGTCCATAACCAAATCCCATGCCCAGGCCCATCGCGTAAGGGCTGCCATATCCAAAGCCGGAATACCCGCCATAATAATCATAATTATAATCGTCAAAATAAGACCAGCGATCAGGATCCTGAACGCGCATCTGCACGTAATTGTCGTTGGGAGAACTATAATAATTGTTGTTATTATCAGATGAAGCAGCAGTTTGCGAAGGTGCCCCCGGGGAATAATAAACATCATCCGGAGTTGGGCTGTTTTTATAAACTGAACATCCGGTCATGCCGGCAAGGGCGATAATAAACAAAGTATATAGAGGTTTCATACTTAAAGCTTTTGGATGTTTCAATCTTAAGTTACTACTTTTGCGCCACTAACCAAAGTTACAAAAAATATTGCCCGGAATTTAATATATTCCTGAACCGGGACCGGTCAAAAATCATCACCGGATCCGCTTTTATCGCCGGATTTTCCTATTTGTATGAGCAAAGAAATCACAAGCCGCGCAACAGATTATGCGCAATGGTATAACGACCTGGTTTTGAAAGGGGGACTTGCTGATTATTCGGCGGTAAGGGGTTGTATGATCATCAAACCTTATGGTTTTGCACTATGGGAGAAAATGAGGGATGCGCTGGACGAAATGTTTAAGGAAACCGGCCATGAAAACGCCTATTTTCCTTTGTTTATTCCAAAAAGTTTTCTCAGCCGCGAGGCGGCGCATGTGGAAGGATTTGCAAAAGAATGTGCAGTAGTAACACATTACCGACTTAAAAATGATCCGGATGGGAATGGGATAATCGTTGACCCGGAAGCAAAACTGGATGAAGAGCTGATTGTCAGGCCCACCAGTGAAACCATCATCTGGAATACCTATAAAACCTGGATCCAGTCTTACCGCGACCTTCCCCTGCTTATTAACCAATGGGCAAATGTGGTCAGGTGGGAAATGCGGACCCGGCTTTTCCTGCGGACCACGGAGTTTCTCTGGCAGGAAGGCCACACAGCACATGCAAGTTCCGAAGAGGCCATGGCTGAAACCCTCACCATGCTGAATGTGTATGCTGATTTTGCTGAAAACTACATGGCAGTCCCGGTGATCAGAGGTGTAAAATCGCCAAGTGAACGGTTTGCCGGCGCGATAGACACTTATTGTATTGAAGCACTCATGCAGGATGGGAAAGCTTTGCAGGCGGGGACCTCTCATTTCCTGGGCCAGAATTTTGCGAAAGCATTTGATGTAAAATTTTCAGACAGGGAAAATAAGCTTGACTATGTATGGGCGACCAGCTGGGGGGTAAGCACACGTCTGGTTGGCGCACTGGTAATGGCACACAGCGATGACGATGGCCTGATCCTTCCGCCTAAGATTGCTCCTGTTCAGGTGGTTATCATTCCGATCTACAAAGGGACGGAACAGAAGGAAATGCTGGATGGCAAAGGAAAAGAACTGGCCCTGCAATTGAAAAATGCCGGGATGAGGGTAAAATTTGATAATAATGACAATAACCGGCCGGGCTGGAAATTTGCCCAGTATGAGTTGAAAGGCGTTCCCATACGCATTGCAATGGGCGTCCGTGATCTTGAAAACCAAACGCTGGAAGTGGCCAGAAGGGATACAAAGGAGAAGATCGCGATACCCCTGGAGGATATCAGCGCCAGGGTGAACGGATTATTGAAGGAAATTCAGGACCAAATGTTCCAGAAAGCACTGGATTTTCGCGATAACCACATCAGCAGGGCGGATACCTGGGAAGAATTCGAGCGCCTCCTCGACGAAAAAGGAGGTTTCATCTCCGCGCACTGGGATGGCACAGCAGAATCTGAAGAAGCCATCAAGGAGAAAACAAAAGCCACACTGCGCTGCATCCCGCTGAACAATCCTGCCGAGGTAGGGGTCTGCATTTTATCCGGAAAACCGAGTACACAAAGAGTGCTCTTTGCCCGGGCCTACTGATCGCTCCGGGTCAATTCCTTGTTTCTTTGGCGGAATTTCCTTTAATTGTGTACTTAAAACAACCCGAAATGGATCAACAAACCCCAACCACTCTGTTTGATCTGCAAGTAGATCAGCAGGCCAGCGTTTTCCTGGCCGAATCGGCGAGGTGGGCAAGATTTCTTGCCATACTCGGATTTGTTATGTGCGGCTTGTTAGTTTTGGTTGGTTTGTTTATGGGATCTTTTTTTGCAGGAAGAATGAGCAGTATGAATATGGGCGGATCTTCCATGTTTAGCGGAGGTCTTTTTACTTTTATCTATATCCTGATCGCATTATTGTATTTTTTCCCCTGTCTTTATCTTTTTCATTTCGGTTCCAAAATGCGGACCGCCCTTCGAAACAATGATCAGGAAATACTTTTGGAATCATTCAGGAATCTGAAATCCTGTTTTAAGTTTTATGGAATCCTGGCCATCATCGTTCTGGGATTTTACGCGATCGCCCTGATCGCCGCAATTCTGGGCGCTGCAGTCGGCCGGTAATTTTCAATTGGACGTGTAATAGTTATAATCTTTAAGCAGGGTCTCCAGGAAATCCAGGGGATCCTGATCTGAATGCATGGATAATTTCCATTTTATCCTTTCGGCAATGCGGAAGGCAATTTCATGATTATTCTTTTTCTTAACAGTGCCGATAATACTTTTCAGGGAATTGATATCCTTATCGCTCAGGCGCATGACCTGTGGATAACTGGGCCGGTATCCAGGTTCCACCTCGGTGAAAACAGTGTCCTGCCAGGATGTTTTTGAGCGGGTAAAGATCACGATCGTTCCTGCAACGATATCTCCGATCCTTTGAGATTTATGGGACATGATTACACAGCCGATGCCGGAAAAGGTCAGGATGCTGCAAAACCAGGGCAACGCATTAGTGAAAATGGCTGCAAAGATCCAGGCGGGAAAATCTACTGTCCGGAAAACCCATCTCAATATGTATTGGCTTATTGAGGCCTGCCCTCCTTCAAGGGTGATCACCCGGATCCCCAGCAATTTCTTGCCGACCGTTTGTCCGTTGGTGAGTATTTCCATCGCCGGATAGTAAAGCAGTACCGGCAACCCAAGCAATACCCAGATCCATTCTTTATTGGAAATTTTATTTCCAAGGAGGCTAAATATGATTTTTTCACAAAACAGCCAGTAAAGAAACATCAGGAGTATATCCACGCACCAGGCAAACATACGCCGGTGGAACGGGCTGATGGGGAAAACGACTTCGATATTGAATCCGGTATCTAATTTAACAGACAGCATGCTGAGTGAGTTGGAACGGGGCCATTGTACAATGTTCGGAGACTGACCTTTTTTATTTTATATTTATCACTAAATGTAATCTTTTTGTGCGTGAAGGTCAATTCATACAACAGAATATTGAGAAGTGGAAGATCTATCAATATGAACCGACTATGGATCCTGATGAGATGGCGCAAAGATTCACCGAACTCGTAAACGATCTCGGGTATTCCAGAACATTTTACCCGCAAAGTAAGGTCACTGAATACCTGAATAAATTGGCTTCCGGTATTTACCTGGGCATTTATAAAAATAAAAAGGAAGAATCTTCGAGGATCGTTCGTTTCTGGAAATCGGAACTTCCCCTCCTGGTTAGAAAATACCACCGTGAATTACTGTACTCCCTGATCATCTTTGTACTTTTTGCACTGATGGCGGCTTTCTCAGCTTCCCATGATCAGCATTTTGTGCGCGGCGTGCTCGGCGACGGTTACGTGGAAATGACGGAGGAGAATATTGCAAAAGGAGATCCTTTTGGTGTGTATAAGACCCAGGATGCCCTCTCCATGTTTCTCTGGATTGCCGTACACAATATCCAGGTTTCCTTTTTTATTTTTGTAACCGGTATTTTCGCTTGTCTCGGCACCGTGTGGTTATTATTTACGAATGGTGTTATGCTCGGATCATTTCAGTATTATTTTTTTGCGAAGGGGCTGGGATGGAAATCTGTATTGGTGATCTGGATTCATGGCACATTCGAAATATCCTCCTTCATCATAGCGGGCGGAGCAGGAATCGTATTAGGCAGGAGTTTATTGTTCCCTGGAACTTTCAAAAGACTGCCATCGCTGAAGCGCGGTGCAAGAGACGGTGTAAAACTTATGATCGGGCTGGTGCCCATATTTATTGTTGCGGCCTTCCTGGAAGGATTCGTAACGAGGTATTCCGGCATGCCCATCTGGCTCAGCCTTCTTATATTGTTTTGTTCACTGACATTTATCAGCTGGTATTTTATTATTTATCCTGTGAGACTGAGCAGGAAATTGGTCATGCCTCAACTCATAAAATCCTGATCCATCGCAGAGCATCAATGTGTAAATTATCCATCTGCTTCTACATTGGCTTATTCCTTCTCCTGTTATGCGGAGGATCTGCGTATTGTCAAACAGACAGTTCTGTTACCGACACGGAGCAGGTGGAACCGGGCATCGCAGACAGCAGTTATTTACCCATATCAGGAAACTTAACCATCCCGGTGGATTTGCGCCAGGTCCCTGACAGTATAATAAAAGCGTACCAGCGCGATCCGAATTTCGCCTACGCAAACGATCCTGCTTACTGGAAAGAACTTCCCCCTCCCGAACCGGATCTCTTTGACAAGCTGATTGATTTTTTATTTAGCAAGCTGGCACGCACCTGCATTTTTATTATATTTCTGCTGCTCATTGTGTACGCCGTCTACCGGCTCGCCAGGGAGAATTCTTTCAACTGGTTCAGCAGGGAAATGAGTAGGAATCAGAAGGAAGGGGAGGTTGCTGACCAGGAAGAGCAGGCCCCTATGGATCTGGATGAGGCGATACGGAGAGCCAGCGAAGAGGAAAATTTTTCGCTTGCCATCCGGTACATGTATTTAAAAGCCATCCGAAAGATTTTCGAAAAAAAAGATATACCCGTCAGGACCACGTCCACGAATGCCGAAATGGCTGCGGCCTTTCAGGATCCCCAACTGGCAAAGGAATTCAGGTGGCTGGCCACGGCCTATGAATATGTCTTTTACGGTGGGTTCGTTCCGGGACCAGAGCAGTTCGGGTATCTGCAGGAGAAATTTAACGCCTTCAATCAAACCATGGGGAATTGAAAATATCTTTCCACCATACGATATTTTTCCTCTGCATGATTGGTCTCGCATCCTGCATGCGTCAGAAGAGCCTCAATAAGTATATCAGCCTCTGGCGAAAGGACAAGATTCCATACGGTACTTATTATGCATTTGAGAACCTGCCTTCTATTTTTCCCAAGGCCAGCGTCATTACAAACACCATGTCGCCGCAGAGTTTTTACTATGATTCGGTTGTTCTGGGCGACAGCAATTCGACCTTGAAAGCATATATTATTATCGGACCCCGCGTTGTTCCACAGGAGGCTGAGGTCGAATCCATGATACGCTTTGCTGCTTCGGGCCATCAATTGTTTATCTCTTCCCTGGATTTTGGAGATAGCCTGCTGGATGCGCTTCATCTTCAGATTAGTGACAGTCTTTCGAGAGGAATAAGCGATAGCCTCCAGCTCAACCTTTTTGATCCTGTGCATCATCAGGCCTTGCAATATCTTTATCCCGGATCCCGCCGGGATGCCTATTTTGTTTCAATAGACACGGGCCATACGCAGGTGCTGGGTACCAACTATCTCGGCAAACCTGATTTTATACGGATCCCCTTCCGGCACGGCGGCGCAATTTTTGTGCATCTTGCGCCACTGGCTTTTTCAAATTTCTTTTTGCTTCACCGGCAAAATAAATCCTATTACGATTTTGCCTTGTCATATCTTCCAAGAGAAACGACTGTGGTAATCTGGGACGACTATTTCAGGTATGAACGAAGGAATGATTTTTCTGCCTTACAGTTTCTTCTCAGCAACCGGTCGCTGAAATGGGCTTTCTGGCTGGTCGTTGGCCTGTTTTTGTTACTTTATATTTTTGATTCCAAAAGAAAGCAGCGCGCCCTGCTGAGCATCGCCCCTCCGGGAAACGCTTCGGTGGATTTTGTCAGGACCGTAGGGAGGTTGTACCTCCAGCAAAAAAATAATCACAACCTGGCTTTGAAAATGATTACCGCATTTCTGGAGCAGGTCAGATCGGCCTACCTTATTCCTACCTCGGAACTCAACGATGGATTTTCGAAAAAGCTGGCGCTCCGCACAGGCAGGGATCCGGAAATAATCAGGAAATTGGTTGGGTCGATCCACGGGGCGAGGATGAAAACAGAATTGACTGATCAGGAATTGATGGATCTTCACAAACAAATGGAACTTATAAATAAACCGGTATAATGGTTATGGAAGAAAATTTATTTTCCGAAAGGACAGATCTGCAGGAATTCAGAAACACGCTCAACAGGCTAAAATCAGAAATCGGAAAAGTGATCGTGGGGCAGAATCAGATGATTGAGCTGCTGATCGCCGCTATTCTGGCAGACGGGCATGTTTTGATTGAAGGCGTGCCCGGCGTGGCCAAAACCCTTACCGCAAAATTACTCAGCCGCACGATTTCGGTTGGATTTTCCAGGATCCAGTTTACACCGGATCTCATGCCGGGTGATGTGATCGGCACTTCGGTTTTTAATCCCCGCGAACTTGTTTTCCAGTTCAGGGAGGGCCCTATTTTCAGTCATATTATCCTGATCGATGAGATTAACCGCGCACCTGCCAAAACACAGGCGGCACTTTTCGAAGTCATGGAGGAGCGCCAGATAACGGTAGATGGTCAGACCATGAAAATGCAGCAACCTTTTCTGGTTGTTGCAACGCAGAATCCTATAGAGCAGGAAGGCACCTATCATCTGCCGGAGGCTCAACTCGACCGCTTCCTCTTTAAGATCAGGGTAGATTATCCCAATGCGGAGGAAGAATATGAGGTCGTGACCAAACACCATATTACCAATGGCAATCATCTCAGTGACCAGGTGCAGCCGGTATTGGATTCTGCGATCATTGCTTCGCTCCGGCGTCAGGTCAGCGCTATCCATGTTGAAGAAAAACTAATCCGGTATATAGTCGAGCTTGTTGGTTCAACGCGTGAACATAAATCCATTTACCTGGGCGCTTCTCCCCGGGCATCCATTGGTATTTTGCAGGCTTCCAAAGCGCTGGCAGCCATGAATGGAAGGGATTTTGTAGTACCCGAGGATATATTGTACGTGGCCCCTGCCGTGTTACGGCACCGGCTTGTTTTGGCTCCGGAAAAAGAAATGGAAGGCGGAACAGCAGATGATGTGATCCGTGATTTAATTCAGTCAGCTGAAATTCCAAGATAAATGATGAGCCTGGTCAAAAGATTCTACCTCTCCCTTTTCTTTGGCAAAAGGTTTTACCGTTTGCTTGCTGCCATTGTCTCTTTGTTTGTCATTTCTTATGGATTGCCGGTAGCATTTCAAATTGCGCAGCTTTTATTGGTGATTTTTATTGGCGGTTGCATCATGGACTGGCTCCTTCTTTTTTTAAACCCCAAAGCTGTAACAATTAAAAGGGAGACGCCGGAAAGACTGAGCAATGGAGACGACAATCAGCTTCAGTTGATTGCAACAAACGATTATCCTTTTCCGGTATTGCTTCTGGTGATTGATGAACTTCCTGAGCAGTTGCAGGTCCGCGATTTTCAAATTCGCGGACTCCTTCAACCGGGAGAAGAGAAAACATTTCCATATTCGATTCGTCCGAAAGAAAGAGGTGAATATGTTTTCGGAAACATCCAGGCATATTTGAAAAGTCCTTTTGGGCTGATAGTGCGGCGAAAAACTTTTTATTCTAAACAGGAGATCAAGGTTTTTCCCAGCTTTTTACGGCTCCGGCAGTTTGAATTCCTGGCCCATATTACCGACCCGGGAAATCTGGGGTTCAAGCAGGTAAGAAAAACAGGGCATAGTCTGGAATTCGAACAGATCAGGGAGTACGTGGCCGGCGACGATATTCGCAGCATTAACTGGAAAGCCACGGGAAGAACCGGCGGTCAGCTCATGATCAACAATTATGCGGATGAAAAAAGCCAGCAGGTTTATTGCATGATTGACAAGGGAAGGGTAATGAAAATGCCGTTCGAAGGATTGACCTTGCTGGACTACGCAGTGCATGCCACTCTTATCCTGAGCGGAGTGGCGCTGTCGAGGCAGGACAAGGCCGGACTGATCATTTTCGCGGAAAAAGGCGCAGAATTTATTCCGGCCAATCGCCGCGCCATTCAGATGAATAGCATTTTGAATGCCCTTTATAAATTGGAGACCCGATTCCTGGAATCGGATTATGCCTTTCTGCACACGCTTATCAAAACAAGGATATCGCAGAGAAGTTTGCTGATCCTTTTTACGAACTTTGAATCCCTGAACTCCCTGGGAAGACAGTTGCCTTATTTCAGGAGTATTTCTAAAAAACATTTGCTGCTGGTCGTCTTTTTTGAAAACACGTCTCTCAGAGCCCTGGCCGGCGGGGATGCCTCTCATATCGAAGGCCTTTATGAAAAAGTGATCGCTGAAAAATTCATCCTCGAAAAAAAACTCATCGTAAAGGAATTGCATAGATATGGCATTCATGCGCTGTTGACCGCTCCTGAGAAATTAACCGTGGATGTGGTAAATAAATACCTGCAGATCAAGGCAAGGCGCGAGATATGATTTCTCCCTACATTTGATGGTATGACAGATTTGTTTGAACAGGGACAGGTTATTCTGATCAACAAGCCGATGCATCGCACTTCTGCCGATGTGGTAAAGACAATCAGGAACCTGGTGCACGTAAAAGTGGGGCATGCAGGCACACTCGATCCGCTGGCTACAGGTTTGCTGATTCTCTGTACCGGAAAATTTACAAAGAAGATCAGCGAATATATGAATCAGGAAAAGGAATATACCGGAACAATTACCCTTGGAGCAACAACAGTGTCGTATGACCTGGAAAGCGAACCTGGAAATTTCAGGGACTATTCACACATAACCGATTTTCAGATCCAGGCCGCCGCCAGGCATTTCACGGGAACAATTCTTCAGATGCCCCCCGTTTATTCTGCGATCAAAAAAAATGGTCAGCGTGCCTATGCCATGGCGAGACAGGGCAAAGAGGTCATACTGGAGCATAGAAATATTCATATTGAAACTTTCGAAATGCAATCAAACCGCTTGCCTTTTATTGAATTTCGTGTCGTATGTTCCACAGGAACCTATATCCGAAGCCTGGCGCATGATGTGGGCGAATTGCTTGGATGCGGCGCTTATCTGAGCAAACTTTGCCGGACACGGATTGGCGAATGCAGTTTGGAAAATGCGCTCACGATGGAGCAGGCTGCAGAAAAATTCAGAATGGATAGTTGATGCCCAGCTGAAGTTGGCCACTTCCGAGCTGCAATTTATAAAACCACTGGTCGGGGTTTTCAATGCGTTGCGGGTCACGTACTTTATAGGCCCAGTCCAGGCGGATCAGAAAATAATTAAAATCCACCCGCAGGCCGGTGCCAACGTCTATAGCAAATTCCTTATAAAAGCGGTTCAGTTGGAAATCGCTTCCTTTAGCGAGAGTACTCGTATCGATCGGTGTCCAGTTCCAGATATTTCCTATATCTGTAAAAAAGGCACTCCGGAATTTATAGCCAAACAGCGTTCCCAGCAAAAACCGGTATTCCACATTCCCTTCCAATTTAATATCTCCGAAACGGAGATCAACATTTACATAAGGCGTGTCACTATAAAATTTGGATGAGCCAAGGCCCAGCTGCCTCACCTGCCATGCACGCATACTGTTAGGGCCTCCGGCGAAATATGCCTTAAAGAAAGGAAGCGTGGTTTCACGAGCGTCAGTGCTGGTTTTCCCATATGAATATCCTGCTCCTCCGTATGCGCGGAAGACCAGCTGGGTCTTACCATAGTCAATATTGTGCCTGAATTCCAATTCGCCCTTGACATAACGGAATAGCGGTCCTTCATCCAGGGAGCTGATAAACCCCAATAGAGCCCCGCTTTCTTCAAAACCGGCAAGGAAATAATTGGTGATATTTCTTTTGGTATGTACAGAATTGTAGGCAAACTGCTCACCGATCACCAAACCCGGACGGAAAGCAAGCTTGAGCGAGGGATTGGCCGCAAGTATTGTATTTAGACTGTCAGTCAGTGTCTCTGTCGTATATTCAATATTCAGGGGTTTCCAGAGAAAAGTGTGTGTTGAATTGATATTCAGCTCTCCTTCCGAATGCTGACGAACTTTGGACCATTGCCATCCGAAAGAACCGTCGATAGAGCGAAGTTTATAAAGCGCTCTGAGGTCGGTATAAGAAGCACTCACGTTGATCAGGCTCTGCGCCGCACGGTATTTTTCATCATGCCAGATCGAAAATGGAGCTATGATCCGCGGAATGGTAATGGTATGTGATAAGCTTGCAAGTTCCGTTTGAATGAAGTTTGATCCCAATTCAACGCCACCCCTCAGATTGGTATTGGTCTGAACCGATTGTTTGAAAACATTTCTGTTTTGAAGCCCGAAATTGAGTCCCGTGCCAAATAAGTTGGTTGTTGTTACAATATCATTCACGTTCCTGCTGGCTTCCAGGTCAACAGATAATTTTTGCTTTTTAGCCGGGTACATGCGCAGGGTAAGATCGAGCAGAGAATCCGCCATCGCCGATTTCTGAAAATCAAAATTATTGTATTGCCAGGCCGGCAACTGGCTCAGCCGGTTGGACGTGCGGTAATAGTTATCCTGCCGATATTCACTTCCGGGATTCAAATAAATATTATTTGCGAGAAATTTAAGCTTGAATTTATTCGTTCGCGAAATGAATTCTATGTTCCGGATTTTTGTGGTATCCGTCTTAACCAATGACGTATCTTCTATCAACGGCTGATCAGGATAAACGGTTACGTTGCCGATATAATATTTCATCAGGTGACTGGAATCCCGGTTATTTCTCTGCTTAATGGTGACGCTGATGGTGGGGTTTTCTTTCTTCAGTTTGAGTTTTTCCATTAACTCAGCCTGTTCCAGCGGATCAAGGGAGGGATCGATCAGGGCTGCAAAAACTGTATCCTGTTCTGCAAACAGATCGTCTTTTGTAAAACGGTAATACCCGTGATTGCGAAAACTGTCTACCAGGCGATTGATTTCTGTGAGCACCATCTGTCTGGAATAAGGTTTGCCTTTTTTAAGCGCAGACTGGGATCGCGAATCCAGGGTCAATTTCTGCAGCTCCGGGGTTATCAGTTCATAACCAACCGAATCAAAAATTAATTGTTTGCCAGGCCTTACCAGAAAGTTCACGGTAACGCGTTGCTCTTTATGAAAAGTGTCAATTATTACAGTGTCCTGAATTAAGGGTGAATAATAACCGTTGGCGTTCAATAATGCATTCATAAAGGCAATCGATCGGCCGAGGTTCAGGGAATCATACACCGGCGGGTGTGACAGCTTTTTATAAATGACATGGAAATGATGCCAGGGCCAGTCAAATGCGGTAACGGTTTTTGACTGCAGGCTATCATCCAGTTGACTTTCCAGTCGAAGCTGAAGATCCTGCCGCTGATCGGTCTTCATGTCTCCCGCCACCTTTATATTTGTTTTGTAAACGAATGGTTTCCCTTTTGGGAAGTCTCGTGGTACGCGGCAGGAAAAAAGCACAAAAAAGAGGATCGCAGGAACGATTGCAGGGCTGATCAGTGATGCTGTAACTTGCCGGCAATATGACATAGAATTCAAACGGGAAACCGATGCTTGTAAAATCGCAGGTCAAATATATCCAAAGTTTGGGCCACAAAAAATTCCGGGACGCAGACGGGGTCTTTGTTGCAGAAGGTTCCAAGATTGTGGCGGAGTTGCTGCAAGCCGACCATATTGAGCTCATTCAAATCTATGCTACAAGGGAATGGCTTCTTGAAAATCAATTCCTGTTAGCCGGCATGAAAGCTCCTGTTGAAATTGAATCTAAAGAATTGGAAAGGATCTCGTTTTTGACTACACCCAACCAGGTGTTGGGTATTTTCCGCAAACCTGTGTTCTCCTTTGCGGAGGAACCGGGAGGCGTTACACTGTTGCTCGACAATATTCAGGATCCTGGGAATATGGGAACACTGATACGCACGGCTGATTGGTTTGGGGTGCGCAGAATTGTTTGCAGCACGGAAACCGCTGACGTATTTAATCCGAAAGTCGTTCAGTCTTCGATGGGCAGTATCGCCAGAGTGGAAGTATTGTACACGGACCTGAAAGAGTATATAAATGGCCGCCCCGGCACGCCTTGTTATGCAGCTGCGCTTGATGGAGAAGTCCTGGAACAAAACCGGCGCATGTCGAAGTTCATGTTGCTTGTCGGTAACGAATCCCGGGGAATCCGTCAGGAGTTGTCCGGTCTTGCCCAACGCCGCATCCGCATTCCACGCAAAGGATCAGCGGAATCACTGAATGTTGCGGTGGCTACGGGCATTATCCTGTTCATGATGCAGGAGGTTTAATCGAACCGCATCGCATTGACCGGCGTCAGCCTGCGGATAATAAAAAAGCTGGGGATAAGCAGGATGGCAAAGCAAATCACAAAACTGCCCAGATTAATCCATACGATCTGCTGCCAGCTTATTTTTACTGCTGCCGTGGCAATAAAATAGGAATCTTCTGGCAGCGTGATGAATCCATACCGTTGCTGGAGCCAACAGACCAGCAAGCCGAACCCATTTCCAAGTAACAATCCGCCGAATGTGATCATTGCGCCATGGATAAGAAAAATCTGCTGAATTGTTTTATCCGGTGATCCAAGCGATTTTAACAGGCCGATCATGTGTGTTCTTTCAAGCAATAGGATGATCAGGCAGGTGACCAGATTTAATATAGCTACCAGGATCATGATGGTGATAACGATCGGTATCGTTGTATTCTGAAGATTGAGCCAGTCAAAGATATTTTCATAGATTTCCGCAATGGAACGGCTGTTCCAGCCTGGCGGAAGTTTATAAAAAATGCGATTGCTGACGGAGTCGGCCATTTTATAATCTTTAATGAATACTTCATAGCCGCCGATTTCATTTGGTTGCCAGTTGTTCAGGCGCTGGATGAGCCGGATATCGACAAGGGCATTGACCCGGTCATAATCTTCAATCCCTGTTTTAAAGATCCCCGCCACTTTCATCGGACGCACTCGACGCGTTCCGTCAGGTTGGATAAAATAGGTGAATAATCTGTCCCCGGTATGAAGATTGAGCTTGTCGGCAGTGTAGGAAGAAAGGTTGATCTCATTGCTATAGGCCGTATCAGGAAAACGTATCCAACGACCCGATTTCAGAAATTCCTGAAGGTGCTCAAAATCATAACTGCTGCTGATTCCTTTCAGAAGCAGGCCCTCAAAACTTTCAGGTCCTTTTACAATAGCATATTTGGTAGCGAATGGTTGTACGATGGCCACTTCGGGATCTGTCCGGATAGCGTTGATCACAGTGTCATTTTCAGCAATCGGCTGCTCTTCTGCAATATCCACCTTCTCTGGTTCGAAGTGCTGCACCCGGATATGCCCCGAAAAACCGTACATTTTCTGTGCAACGGCATTCTGGAATCCCTGGGTAAAGGCCATCGTGAGGATCATGGCCATGACACTGATTGCAGTGGCTGCAACGGCAAGCCGAATGATAAACCGGGAAAAAGAATGCTGCCTGTTAAAAGCAATTCTGAGGGCTATAAAGGAAGAAAGGTTCAATAAGCATGCATTTTCCGGTCAAAAATAGACTTCCCGCTGGTTACGGAAAAGTTTTTTAACGAATTGCACTATCATTGCAATAAGAAAACTAAAATGAAATACCTGTTGATTCTATTGACGGTTTGGATTTGCGGCTCGATTGAAGCGCAGTCGCCGGACTCCATTTATGTGCCCAATATTCATTCTGCCCAATTGTACCAGCGTGGTAATCAGCTTGCCTATCCGGTGATTACCCTGAGCGGCACTCAAAAACTCGATCTCGAGTTCGACGACCTGGATGCAAACGTGAAGAATTATTTTTATACTTATCAATTATGTAACGCGGATTGGACGCCGGTTCAATTAAGCAGCTTTGATTATATCCGGGGGTTTGCACAGAATCCCATTACCGAATATCATTATTCTTCTGTTGCATTGACCCGGTACACACATTACCGCGCATTGCTGCCGGACCAGAATTCTTCGATCATCCATTCGGGGAATTATATATTGAAAATTTTTTTGGATAACGATACTTCCAAATTAGTTTTTACAAAAAGATTCCTGGTTGAGGAAAATGCAGCTACTATTTCAGCCCAGTTCCTTCAGCCTTTGAATCCGCAGCTGGCACAAATCTGTCAAAAATTACAATTCACGGTAAATGGCGGATCGCTGGTTCTTATCAATCCTTTCCAGCAGCTGAAAGTGGTGGTGCTGCAGAATCACCGATGGGACAATGCTATATATATTGACAGACCTTCATTTTTTTCTGGAAACAGCTTTGAATACAACAGTGACGATGTGCCTGTATTTCCTGGCGGGAAGCAGTGGCGATGGATCGATCTCGAGAGTTTCCGGTATCAAAGCGACCGGGTGGCGAAGGCAGATTACCTGCCGCAAAGCACCAGCATCTTTGTAAAACCGGATGCTGACCGTTCCAGGCAGGCTTATTATTATTATGCGGACTACAATGGCGCATATATTATCAAGACGACAGAAAGTATTAATCCTTCCTGGCAGGGTGATTATGCCCAGGTTAAATTCAGTTTTGTACCACCCGATAATGCGCCGATCCCCGATCAGGATATTTATTTGTTCGGCATGCTGACAGGATATAAACTCAATGATGAGACCCGGCTCACTTTTAATGCAGAAAAAGCTGTTTACGAAGGATCAGCCTTTCTCAAAATGGGATATTATAATTACGCTTACGTTACTGTGAATAAAAATGACCCGAATGCCAAAGCTTCATTTGAATTCACGGAAGGAAATCATTTTGAAACGGAGAATGACTATCTTATTCTCGTCTATTATCGCAGCATGGGGGGCCGCGCCGATCAGCTTGTGGGGATGTATAGTTTGAATACATTGAATTCGGGACAATGAGGTTGATGGTTGATGGTTGATGGTTGATGGGCTGGTGCCTATTTAAGTACACTTTTGGAATTCTGGTTCGGTATTGCACATAAAGTCCATCAACCATCAACCATCAACCCCATATTTCCTCTCTTACCTCATTTGTCTTACCTTTGCAGCGGCAAGTCTTATACGACCAGCTCCTGCTGAATCCCCCAGGGCCGGAAGGCAGCAAGGGTAGGTGGTCGTAGCGGTGCGATGTAAGTAACTTGCCATTTTTATTTTATTCCTTTCAACTTGTATAAAATTATCGTATGAAGTTTTTTATTGACACTGCAAACCTTGCCCAGATCAAGGAACTCAACGATCTGGGCATACTGGATGGGGTCACCACCAACCCATCGCTGATGGCGAAAGAAGGCATCCGGGGAGAAGAAAATATCATCCAGCACTACAAGACCATTTCCGATCTCGTGAAAGGGGACGTAAGTGCGGAAGTCATATCTACTGATTTTGACGGCATCATTGCCGAAGGAAAGAAACTGGCAAAAATCAATTCGAATATTATAGTTAAGGTTCCCATGATCAAAGAAGGCGTAAAAGCCATGAAGTGGTTTACAGACAATAATATAAGAACAAATTGCACACTTGTTTTCTCTGCCGGGCAGGCGATCCTGGCTGCAAAGGCCGGTGCCAAATATGTTTCTCCCTTTATCGGGAGAATTGACGACAGCAATTGGGATGGCGTACAGCTGATCGAGCAGATTGCCAATATTTATGCCATTCAGGGTTATGAAACCGAGATCCTGGCAGCATCCATCCGGAGTTCCCTGCATATTGTTCAATGTGCCGAGGCCGGAGCCGATGTCGTGACCTCACCACTGGAACCCATCCTGGGGCTGCTCAAACATCCGTTAACAGATATCGGACTCGCTAAATTCCTCTCAGATGCAAAGGGGGCCAAATAAGAATAATTTTGGCAAGTGCTTCCGGCCAGTTATTTTTGCGTCGTATAAATCATGAAGATTTTCTTAACTATACATCATCATCATACCTTGCCTAACCGGTAGGCTGCTGATGTTTTGTGTAAACAATATAATCGCAGGGGCTTATCGAAAGGTAAGCCCCTGTTGTTTTTTGCTCATTTGAACCCAATGATATGCCATCCACCAAACTAAAGATTGCCATCCAGAAATCAGGCCGGCTTTATGATGATTCCCTGAAGCTGCTGAAAGACTGCGGAATTGATTTTAAGGACGGCATCAATAAACTAAAAACGGAAGCCGACAATTTTCCGATGGAAGTCTTTTTCCTGCGTGACGATGATATCCCGCAATATGTGGAAGATGCTGTTGCCGACATCGGTATCGTAGGAGAGAACGTGATCTACGAGAAAAATAAGAAAGTAACGGTAATGGAAAAATTGGGCTTTGGCAAATGCCGGTTGTCCGTGGCCGTTGGGAGAAATGAGCGATATGACGGCCCTGCCTATCTAAGCAATAAGAGAATAGCCACCACCTATCCTGTGCTGGTTTCGGGTTTTCTCCAAAAGAAAAATATTATTGCCGAGATCCATGAGATCAGTGGCTCCGTGGAGATTGCGCCCGGCATTGGCCTCGCAGATGCCATCGCAGACCTGGTGAGCAGCGGTTCCACGCTTTTTATGAATGGACTGAAGGAGGTGGAAACGATCCTTCACTCAGAAGCCGTCCTGATCCGGCATCCAAACCTAGATGCCGGCCGGCATGAAATCCTGGAAAAATTATTGTTCCGGATCCGCTCGGTACACAAAGCAAGGCATACCAAATATATCCTGCTCAATGCTCCGAATGCAAACCTGAAAGAAATCATTTCTCTCTTGCCGGGAATGAAGAGTCCGACGGTGCTTCCCCTTGCTGAACCCGGATGGAGCAGTGTTCACAGTGTGGTGAATGAAAATGAATTCTGGGATATCATTGAGAAATTAAAAAGCGCGGGTGCACAGGGCATCCTCGTTGTGCCAATCGAAAAAATGATTTTGTAAAAAAAACGTACAGATGCAGATCGTTGAATTTCCGGAGAAAACGGCATGGAGACAATTGCTGGCAAGGCCATTAAAAAGTATGGAATCGCTGGAACCCGCGGTTAGAAAGATCATGGAGGAAGTAAAGCGCGATGGCGATGCTGCAGTAAACAAATATGCTCTGGAATTCGACAAGATTGTGCCGGGGGATCGAATGGTTAATGAGGCGGAATGGCAAGCCGCAGAAATTGAACTCCAGGATTCTTTGAAGGCAGCGATCCGCTTGGCAAAAAAAAATATTGAACACTTTCATAGTAAACAATTCATCCCGGAACAAGTAGTGGAGACCATGCCTGGTATCCGCTGCTGGAGAAGATCCACGCCCATTGAGAAAGTCGGATTATATATCCCCGGAGGAACGGCGCCTTTGTTTTCAACCGTCCTGATGCTGGCTGTTCCGGCAATGATTGCCGGCTGCAGGGAAATCATATTGTGTTCACCGCCAGGAAAGGATGGCAAACTGCATCCGGCTATCCTTTACGCCGCATCAGTAGCCGGGGTCCGGATTATCCACAAGATAGGAGGCGTGCAGGCCATAGCGGCTATGGCTTATGGAACAGAAACTGTAACGCGCGTAGATAAAATATTCGGACCAGGTAACCAGTATGTTACCTGCGCAAAATTATTATTGCAGCTGGAAGCTGTAGCAATAGACATGCCGGCGGGCCCAAGCGAACTCGCTGTTTATGCGGACGAAACTGCTGTGCCGTCTTTTGTTGCCGCCGATCTTTTGTCGCAATGCGAACACGGGCCGGACAGTCAGGTCATCCTCGTCACCTGCAGCAAAAAAATTGCTGAAAATGTACTCCTGGAATTAGGAGTTCAGGTAATGAAACTCCCAAGAAAAGACATCGCCATGAAAGCCCTTCAAAACAGTAAAATCATCCTTCTCCGCAATCCGGAGGAATCCATGGAATTATTGAATGACTATGCGCCTGAACATTTGATACTGGCCTGCGGGCATGCCGAACGACTGGCTTCAAAAGTGGAGCATGCGGGTTCTGTTTTTATTGGAAATTTTGCCCCTGAAACCGCCGGAGATTACGCCAGTGGCACCAATCATACCTTGCCTACCAACGGGTATGCGAAAGTTTATAGCGGTGTTGGCGTGGAAAGTTTTATGAAGAAAATAAGTTTTCAGCAAATCTCTGAAGCTGGCCTTTCACGAATCGCGCAAACACTGATAGAAATGTCCAACGCAGAAGGCCTCCGTGCGCATGCATCTGCGGTGGAAATCAGACTTCAACAAATGAGTAAATGAATAATAATTCCCATGCCTGACATCAACCTTCTGCTGAGGGAAAATATTAAGAAACTGGTGCCTTATGCATCGGCCCGGGATGAGTTCAGCGGAACCGCAAGTATTTTCCTCGATGCGAATGAGAACAGTCTTGGTTCTCCGATACCTGAACAATACAACCGGTATCCCGATCCTCATCAGCTGAGGATAAAAGAACTGCTGAGCGGGATCAAGGGTGTTCCTGCAGAAAATATTTTTCTTGGAAATGGAAGCGATGAATGCATTGACCTGTTATACAGGGCATTTTGTAATCCGGGAAAAGACAACATGATTATCTGCCCGCCAACCTACGGTATGTATGAAGTGAGTGCGCATGTGAATGACGTGGAAGTGCGGAAGGCGTTGCTGACAGAAGATTTTCAACTAAACCTGGAAAACATCGAATCCCTGGTGGATGAGCGAACCAAGATCATCTGGATCTGTTCACCCAATAACCCCACAGGAAATGCATTTCCTCATCAGCAGATTGAAATGATCATTAATAATTTTGACGGGCTCGTCATCATTGATGAAGCTTATATTAATTTTTCAAGGCAACAGAGCTTTATTAGGGAACTCACTGAATATCCGAACCTGGTGGTTCTGCAAACCCTGAGTAAGGCCTGGGGACTTGCCGGCCTTAGGGTGGGTATGGCTTTTGCAAGCGGGTTGATAGTTCATTCATTGAACA
>JANWIY010000091.1 GCA_025449645.1 Chitinophagaceae bacterium
CCAGGGCCTTCGCCGGGGATCGAAGTCTTACAAATTTAAAATACCGGAATGCGTTTTTATCTATTGAAATGAATGGATATGGCAATGTGATCAGATCATTTATGCTGGATGGAAAAAAGAAGAACGAGGCAAGCATTCCGGCCGACCTGGAAGGAACGCACACTATAAAAATCGAATTGGCGGACAATTTATTTCCACCCGGCAGAACCAGCAATGTTAGGAATTCTTTTAGTCCGTCTGCACCACAAGTTGAATACCATGCGCCACTGCTCTCCTGGAAGCCCGTGGAAAATGCAATTCGGTATTCTATATTGAAAAATGGGAAACCCTGGAAAACAACCGGGAGAACATCGGTGATCGCAGATACAAGCGGATTTGACGAATACATTGTAATTGCTTCGGATAAAAATGCGTCTGCTTCATTTGGTAGTGAGCCGGTAATCGTCACAAATAAAAATTCCCGGATTCATATTTATCAGGCGGAAAAGTATAATAGCATGTCCGGCGCGAAGTATTCCGGTTTTACAGGAGAAGGATTCACGGAGCTAAGCACTACCACCAATAAGAGTATCATAATTCCGGTTCAGGCCGAAAAGGACGGGGAGTATGCCATTGACTGCAGGTACGCCAATGGTAATGGACCAATCAACACAGAAAATAAATGCGCTCTTCGGGCCGTATGGGTTGATGAACGCCGCGTGGGCATTTTTGTATTTCCTCAAAGGGGAACCAACCAATGGGAAAATTGGGGCTTTAGCAATCTGCTTAAAGTGAGGCTGACCAAAGGAATGCACCGGGTATCTATAAAATACCTGGCTGTTAATGAGAACATGAATATCAACATTAACCAGGCGATGATAGATTATATCCGGGTGAGCAGGTTATAAAAAATTTTTTATTTATCAGGGATTGAACATTTTCCCATTTTCCTTTCCAGCAATTCCTTTATTGCCGGAGATTTGGTCAGCTTTTTTGCTATGATGAAATTTTCCAACGCCTCTTCATTTCGGGATGACTGGAAATAATATTCCCCCAGTGAAGCATAAAGCAAATAATAGTTTTCGAGCATCTTGTGTTTTTTGAGTTCATTCAGGTTTCGGATGGCTTCTTCAGGACCATCTCTTTTCCCGATTATGATGGCCAGGTTCAATTTAATCACGGAAGATGGTTTCAGTTTTTCCAGGGCCTTATAATAGGTGTGGATCCTGGACCAGTTCGTTTCCTGGAAATTCGGCGCCAGGCAGTGCTCCGCTGCGATGGCCGCTTCGAGGTGATAGGCTGTTGCGCTGTTTCCGGAGGTTGACTGGACCAGAAATTCAAATCCCTGCGTTATCAGTTCTTTATCCCACAGGTTCCTGTCCTGCTCTTCCAGGATGATAAGACAATTATTGCTGTCGATCCTCGCATCGAAGCGGGCCGCGTGAAAACACATAAGAGCAAGCAAAGCGTAGATTGGCGGATATTCGTTCCTGATCGGTTTTTCAATAAGCAATTTCGCGAGGCGCATGGCCTCCAGACAAAGATCTCTCCGGATCGTGAGGTTATCGCCAGTTGCATTATAACCTTCATTGAATAGCAGGTAGATCACCAGCAGTACTGAATCCAACCGGTGCAGCAGTTCATGCCCGGAAGGAACAGTAAAATCAATCTGCTCGTTCCGTATTTTTTCTTTCGCACGGTATAACCGTTTATTGATATTGGATTCATTTGTAAGTAAGGCAGAGCTGATTTCGGATATGCTGAAGCCGCAAAGCGTTTTTAATGTGAGTGCTACCTGGGCTTCGGCTGGTAAAGCAGGATGGCAGCAGGTAAAAATCATTCGGAGCTGGCTGTCTTTGATTTCATCTTCCAGAAAAATGTGATCCATGGTATAAGAGGCCGTCCACTCTGATCTTAACAAGGCGTCCATATCATTGGCAAAGTGACGAAAGAAACTTTCCCTTTTTATTGCATTGATCGCTTTACGCCTGGCAACCACCATCAGCCATCCGGCAGGGTTGTCGGGAATTTCTCCGGAACTCCAATCCTTTAGCGCCTGGTGCAGGGTATCCTGAAGCACGTCTTCTGCCAGTTCCATATTATGGATGCCGAACAGGCGCGTTAAAATAGCGACCATCCTTCCTGCTTCCCGGCGGAAAAGATGGTCGATTAACGAAGGAACGTCCTTGGTTTGCGGGGATTCCATGAAACAGTTATTACATCATCGGCTTCAGTCTGCGTAACTCCAGTTGGAATTGATCAAGTAATGGACATTGTTTGGTCAATTCGGTTGCTTCCTCAATGTCATTCGCATTTATGATCACGTATCCCGAGATCATTTCCTTGGATTCCATAAATGGCCCATCGGTAAGTATTTCAGTTTTGGATTTAAGGAGGCGGGCATCCGTATCTTCCAGGGGAGCTCCGCCTACATAACGGCCGGCCAATACTTTTTCCATCCATTCCCCGAATAGTGCCATGCGCTTTTGCATTTGTTCCGGAGATGATTTGGAATGATCGTTACCTTTTACAATGATCAAAAACTGGTTCATAAAAAATAAGTTTGATGAATAATGATAGCTTGTCAATTGGCAGATTGAATTTAGGACAAGAGAAACCAGTTTTTTTGCTTGATCCGGGTAGGGAAAGTCAGCCTGCCGGACTATTTAGCCACAGGCTGAAAATCCGGATTTCCGGTTTGCCATAAAGCGAAGGAAAACATGTTGGCGAAGTTCCTGTCGGCCACGGTTTTGTCTTCGGTAAAATGGCCATTATCATAATTCACATCGAAAACAACAGCCTTCCCCGAAGTGCTGGCATTTTGTAATGCGGCGGCAAACTTGCCGGGCTCCCATGCAGATACCCTTGGATCATTGATGCCGCCCACACATATCACAGCAGGATAGGCGGTGCCAGGTTTTACATGCTGAAATGCATCCATTTCATAAAGACCCATGCATTCAACTGAATCTTTAATGGTACCAAATTCCTTTGTGTTATTCGGGCCGTTGGGCGTATTTTCAAAACGAAGGGCATTGCTGCAGCTTACATTACTTATGGCTGCGCCAAATAAATCCGGGCGCTCCGTGATGGCCCTTCCAATTAAAACACCGCCGGCGCTCGTGCCCATGCCAATCAATTTTGGCGTACTTGTGTAATTATGATTGATGAGGTATTCGCCACAGCCAATAAAATCTTTCCAGGTATTGGGCTTCGTGGTTTTATAACCGCCCTTGTACCAGTCCTCACCCTTTTCGCCGCCCCCCCGAACATGGGCAAAGGCAGAGATGACGCCCTTATTCAGAATGCCCAGTTCAAGAATTGAAAAAAATGGTGTTTCAGATATTCCATAGGCTCCGTAGCCATCCAATATGCAACTGGCTGTTCCATCCATTTTTACGTTTTTATTATAAATAATGGAAAGAGGCACCATCGTTCCGTCGTATGAGGGCGCTTCCACTTCTTCTATTACCAGATCATCGAGACCCGGATATTGTGTTTTTACATTGAAAACGCTTTCGTCCAATTTCCTGCTGTCGCCCTCATATTCGAGAATGGTCTGGGGCTGCTTCCAGGAAGTAAGATAAACCAGCGCATCA
This sequence comes from Chitinophagaceae bacterium, assembly GCA_025449645.1. Taxonomy (GTDB): domain Bacteria; phylum Bacteroidota; class Bacteroidia; order Chitinophagales; family Chitinophagaceae; genus Puia. Next base: position 3,579 of record JANWIY010000091.1, read on the forward strand.
TTGCTTTTTATATCAAAAGTGTTCAGCGTGACGTCACCGCTGAATGGCAAATTGATCAGCGTCATATCGCTGCTGCGAAGGCTATACTGTTTTAATGACGAGTTAATTCCGTCGCTGTAAGTAATAAAAAGATAATCCCTGCTTCTGCTGAGGTTTGTAATCTTATCCCGCCCTTCAGGAATGCCAACGCTCGCCTTGGCGACGGAGAAGTTTTTCAGGTTGCTTTTGATGACCTTGTATTTGGATGCGCCTTCATAGGTAAGCATGTAAATATCATCTCCGTTAAGTGCGAAATTAGTTACATGATCTTCTTTATTCAATAGTTTTTTCCAGGGGATTTCAGGATTAAAAAGCGTTGAGGACGGGGCATAATAACAATTGATGTCATTACTTACACTGCCCAGGATTCCAAAGATGTATTTGTAGTCTTCAGAATAGCCAACGAAGCATAGATATTCGGCTCCTATATGCAACTGCGGATATCTTTTTGCTGAGAAAAGTATTTTGTCAGTTTTTGGATCAGTTCCTACAAAATGGTACTTTGACTGGGTGTTGGCAAGAAAGTTCATGGACTTATTATCGCCCGTTTGCTGGGCAGTATAAATAAATCCCTTATTGTCCGGCGACCAGCCGCTTGCGCCAAACCAGGACGGATAAATAGTTTCAGGATACATGGTTTTAGTGTCCACATGCATGATATGTATGGTTGAGACTTCCGAACCGGCCTGGGAAACACCAAATACCAGAAGCTTTCCATCCTCGCTCGGAAGAAAATAATTCACGCTGTTCGATTTGCCGTTTGCCCCGGATGCCGGATCATAAAGTAGAGTTTCTTTTCCTTCCTTTCCAACCCTGTAATATAATTTGCCCACATTTTCTCCCGGTAATGTTTTTTTGTAAAAGTACCGGTTGGCCTTGCGCGTAATATCCGTAATCTCTGCAGAGGCAAGTGCATCCAGTCTTTTATATTCATGAAACAGTGAATCCCTTCCAGGTATATTTTCCAGCAGACCGTTTGTATAATCACTTTGTGCTTTGAACCAGTCCTGAACGGCCTTATTATTCATATCTTCTAACCACCGGTAATTATCGGTGACCGTTTTGCCGAAATAACTGTCTGTTACAGGTATTTGTTTTGTAGCGGGTGGCTGGGCATCTGCCAGCATAACCACGCAAAGGAGCGTGGGAATGAATATCTCTTTCATAAATTGGTTTTTAGGAATTAATTTATCAGGGGAAGTTAAAATTTATTGGCCATTTATCCTTCAAAACCGTTATGCCCTTTTTTAAATGGCTGCCCCATCATGAACTTGGTATAACTTTATCAACAGAAAATCATATTGGGTGGATCTATCATTAAAAAATCAGGTGGCCATTATAACGGGGTCGAGTTCCGGAATCGGAGCGGCTGTTGCCGCAGAGATGGCAAGGGAAGGAGCAATTGTAGTTGTTAATTATCCGAATGATAGGGAAATAGAAATGGCCGGGAAAGTATTGAATGATATAAAGGCGTCAGGAGGAAATGGCATTTTACAAAGGGCCGACGTGAGTAAAGAAGACGAAGTGATAAACATGTTTGCAGCCGTAATCAGGCAATTCGGCACGGTGGATATCCTGGTAAACAATGCCGGCATCCAAAAAGATGCTCCTTTTGAACAAATGACGCTGGCCGACTGGAACCTGGTAATGAATGTAAACCTGACGGGGCAGTTTCTATGTGCCCGGGAGGCAATCCGGGAATTTCTGCGAAGAGGCATTGTCCCCGAAAGATCCCGCGCAGCCGGAAAGATTATCTGCATGAGCTCAGTGCATCAGGTTATTCCATGGGCAGGCCATGTTAATTATGCCACATCAAAGGGTGGGATCATGTTACTGATGAAAAGCCTGGCCCAGGAATTTGCGCCTAAGAAAATCCGGATTAACAGTATTGCGCCCGGCGCAATCAAGACGAATATCAATCGCAGCGCCTGGGATACGCCCGAAGCAGAAAGTAAATTGCTTGAGTTGATACCCTATGCCCGTGTTGGCATACCGGAAGATATTGGCAGGACAGCTGTATGGCTCGCATCCGACGAGAGCGACTACGTAACCGGAGCTACCATATTCGTGGATGGCGGAATGACCTTGTTCCCCGGGTTTTCTACGAATGGCTAGGTAGAATGGGAATCAATTTTTTTGGCCCTGAGCATTTCCCTTTTTCCAGAGGCCCCGGGTATTTTTTCAAGGCTGAATCCCAGCGCTTCCATATTCCGTTTCAGATTTCCATTCATAGCGTAAGTCACAAAAAGGCCATTCGTTTTCAGATTGCGGCAAACCTGGCCCAATAGCTTTTCAGTCCACATTTCTGGCTGGGATCTTGCGGAAAATGCATCGAAGTAAAGGATGTCGAATCGCTTGACCGAATGAAAATCAGAAATGGCCTGCAAAACGATTTCCAATTGAATGTTATTCTGCAATCTTACTTCGCCTTGCAGAGCCTGCTCATACCCTGAAATATAAAGATCCCAGGTCTCCTTACTTACATAGTTGTTATACCCGGTTTGACCAACCATTTCACGCGAAAGCGGACAAGACTCAATGCCGGTATATAGAAGCTGAATGTTATTGTCAAGGCATAATTGAGCACTGAGCAGGAAATTAAGCCCTGTACCAAAACCTACTTCCAACACGGAAACCGAATGATAGTCCGTTTGTGTCAGAAAATATTGCAAGCCTGATTCCAGAAAAACATGCCTGCTTTCCTGTACGGCGCCATTCATCGAATGGTAATGCTCACCGGTTCCGGTATGAAAAAGGGTATTTGATCCATCTTTTGTGGTGATGAACTGCAATGGACCCGAATCAGGTGGTTTTGGGATAAACATAAGCCCCGCTTTCCTATATTATGTTAATTGACCACAGCTCCGAAATTTTATGGTGGCTTATTTAGGCTCAACTGAGTTCCTAAAGCATTGATTCTCCCGGAAAGTACAAAATAATCATTGAAGCTTGGGTTGGTTGCGGGTCGATTTCAAAACCCGTTGATAATCAAGAGGCGGTATATTAATTCATTTATACTCATTCAACCGGTTCTGCGGCTAAGTTGTTATTACTGTGCTAAATCTAATGAAGCTTCCGGATCCAAAGCTTTTTCAGATTTTGGTAACATTAAATTAATATGGGATTTAGGCATCCAGTGTCATTTTTGCAATAGCTTTTCCATATAATCAGACTTATGCCGGAAACATTTCAAATGCATTTTGTCCTGCTTAACAGGACGGGAGAAATAAGAAAGTCCCCGTTTTCACTGGTAATATTAAGGGAGGGACTGTATTCAGTTTCAGTTGACAAGGTTCCGCTTATCGAATACTATGTTTATTTCGACAGCCCGTTAAAATCAGACCAGCTTAAGCTGAAGTTTTACAAAACAGTGGCGGATGGCAGATGGTACGACAGATCCTATTCCGAGGAAGCGGAAATGCATTCGCCGGAATTTGGAATTCCGGAAATGAACGCTGAACTGAAAGCTGC
>JANWIY010000092.1 GCA_025449645.1 Chitinophagaceae bacterium
GGGGCAGGCAGGTGAGGAATACGGTTTCAATCTGATAATCCAGGCTCCGGTTCATATCTGCAATGGCTTTTTCATATTCAAAATCATTTACGTAGCGGATGCCGCGAATGATAAAACGTGCCCCCGCCTGCTGGCAACATTTAATGGTAAGTCCCTCGTATACGACAACGTCAACCTGGGGATTGTCCTTGTAAATTTCCCTGGTCCATTTTAACCGCTGTTCCTCCGTGAACATGGGCAGTTTATTCGCATTCCTGCCGATACCGATAACCACTTTATCGAACAGCGTAAGAGAGCGGTTAATAATATCCAGATGACCGATAGTGATCGGATCAAAAGTGCCGGGAAAAAGCGCGATCCGTTGCATAAATAGAAGATTAAGGATTAAAGATGGGTTGCTTTGCGGCCAGCAGGTATAAAACCGCCATTCTTACCGCAACTCCATTCTCAACCTGCTGCAGAATGAGAGACTGTTTGCTGTCGGCTACGTCACTATCCAATTCCACTCCCCGGTTAATTGGTCCGGGATGCATGATCACGATTTCTTTCGGGAGGCTATCCAGCATTTTCCGGTTAATACCATAAGCCAGGTTGTATTCTCTTAAGGAAGAAAACAGAACCTGGTTCTGACGCTCAAGCTGTATACGCAATACATTGGCCACGTCGCACCATTCGAGTGCTTTCCGCAGATTATATTCAACGCGTATATCAAAAGCCTCCCTGATATGAACGGGAATCAGGGTGGGGGGCCCGGCGACCATTACTTCGGCACCCATTTTCTTCAACAGATAAATATTGCTCAGGGCTACTCGGGAATGCATAATGTCCCCGATGATCGCACATTTTTTACCCTCCAGTGATCCGAATTTCTCCCGAATGGAAAACGCATCAAGCAATGCCTGCGTAGGATGCTCGTTGATCCCGTCTCCCGCATTCACAATGGCTGCCGGGATATGCTTGGCCAGAAAATGAGGTGCTCCGCTGGCACTATGCCGCATGACCACCATGTCCACTTTCATGGACAGGATATTATTAACTGTGTCAAGGAGGGACTCTCCCTTGGAAACAGAAGAACCTGTAGCTGTGAAATTAATTGTATCTGCTGAGAGGCGTTTTTCGGCCAGTTCAAAGGAAATCCGGGTGCGCGTGGAATTTTCGTAAAATAAATTCACGATCGTGACGTCCCGGAGCGTGGGTACTTTCTTGATGGGCCTTTGTAAAACTTCTTTGAACTGGGTAGCGGTATCTAAAATAGTCTGGATGTCGGAAGCCTGTAAGTCTTTAATGCCAAGAAGATGTTTGGTACTGAGTTGCATTAAAACGCAAAGTTAGATTTTCAAAAGCCAACCACCAAAACAGTTGGGAAATCCCTTACAAAAGAACCACTTCTTCCTTTCCGTCTCTTTCCTTCCATAAAACCTTTACTTTCTGGGTAATGATGGTGTCTATGGATTTTCCTGCATAATCAGCCTGGATCGGCACCTCCCTGCTGAACCGCCGGTCAATCAATACGCAGAGTTCTACTTTAGCAGGACGTCCGAAGGCAAGCAGGGCATCCATCGCCGCACGAACCGTTCTTCCAGTATATAATACATCATCCACCAGGATGACTGATTTATTTTCAATTGAAAAAGGTATATCCGTTTGATTCAGGGTATGCAATCCCTGCCGGACATCATCCCGGTAAAACGTAATATCAAGCTTTCCGTAAGTGATTTTTTTCGGGGAAATCTGCTGATTGATTTGCGTTACGACACGATCTGAAAAAAAAATTCCGCGCGGCTGAATGCCGACAATTACCAAATCGTCGAATTCCAGTCGGTTTTCCAGCAATTGATGACACAGCCGCAAAATAGTAATGTCAAGCTGTTCTTCAGTGAGGATTGTCTTCAAACCCGGTATTTTTTATAAAAATAGGCAATGGAATTCATGCTTCCGCTAAAAAAGAGTAGTCATAACTTGTGGGCGGTTGAAATGTTTCCTTAATGGTTCTCGCGCTTATCCACCGGTATAGGTTCAGGATGGAACCTGCTTTATCATTGGTACCACTCGCTCTTGCTCCCCCAAATGGTTGCTGACCGACCACGGCACCCGTGGGTTTATCATTAATATAAAAATTCCCTGCAGCCTGTCTGAGTTTTTCAGTCGCTTCTTCTATGGCTTTCCTGTTGCGCGATATAATGGAACCGGTAAGGGCGTATGGAGAAGTACGGTTTACGAGATCCATTGTTTGTTCAAATTCCTTCTCATCATAAACGTAAATGGTGAGCACAGGTCCGAAGATCTCTTCTTTCATGCTGATATATTCCGGATCGGTTGTTTCAATGATGGTCGGGTCAATGAAATAGCCGGTTAACTTGTTCGTGTTTCCGCCTGCGAGAATGCGCGCATTTGGATCCGATGAAGCCCGGTCAATATAGGATTTGATCTTTTCAAAACTTTTTTCGTCGATCACCGCATTCACAAAATTCCTGAAATCTTCCACTGAACCTGTTTTCAAGGATTTAACTGCGGCTATTAATTTCTCGCGCAAAAGCGGAGCCAGATTCGAAGGAATATATGCCCTTGAGGCCGCCGAACATTTCTGTCCCTGGAATTCAAAAGATCCGCGGATAAGTGCAGTGACGGACACGTCTACATCTGCATCAGGATGAATGAGCACAAAATCCTTTCCTCCCGTTTCTCCGACAATACGGGGATATGACTTGTATTTCCCGATGTTTTCCCCGATGGTTTTCCAGATCGAATTAAATACAGCGTTGGATCCGGTGAAATGTATTCCGGCAAAATCCGGGTGACTGAAACAAATCCTCCCCAGGTCAGCTCCGGCCGGGTAGATCAGGTTGATTACCCCGTCTGGCAATCCGGCTTCCAACAATATTTTCATAAATAAATGTGCGCTGTATACCTGGGTATCCGCCGGCTTCCATACCACCACATTTCCACAAAGCGCAGCAGAGGTAGGCAGATTCCCGGCTATTGCAGTAAAGTTAAAAGGGGTGATGGCCAACACGAATCCTTCGAGGGGGCGGTATTCCATTCGGTTATGTACACCCGCGGGGCTGATGGGCTGCTGCCTGTATATTTCGCTAAGGTAATGCGTATTAAATCGCATAAAATCAATGAGTTCGCAGACTCCATCGATTTCTGCCTGGTGAACATTTTTGCTTTGGCCGAGCATGGAAGAGGCATTCATGTAAAAGCGGTATTTCCCTGCCAGCAGATCCGCTGCTTTCAGAAAAATCGCTGCCCGGTTTTCCCAGTTCATCCTTTCCCAGGAAGGCTTGGCGGAGAGTGCTGCCCGGATGGCAAGGTTTATATGCTCTTCTGAACTCCGGTGAAAATGCCCCAGCGTACGAGATAGTTCGTGCGGCGGGCGCATTTTTATTTTATTGCCGGAGCGGACTTCCTTTCCACCGATGATCATCGGTATATCCTGTTCCTTTTCTTTTAATTCCCGGATGGTTTTCTTCAGGGCATTTTTTTCTGCTGAACCGGGCGCATAGTTTAGTACCGGTTCGTTGGCAGGGAGAGCATAATGAAAATAGCCAAGATTCATAATCTGTTCGTTGAGTAGTTTAGCATCTTAGTCTGCAATTTCTTTTTCCGTCATCAGGTAAGCTTTAATGAATCCGTCCAATTCTCCATCCATTACCGGCTGTATGTTGCCAGTTTCATAATCGGTGCGATGGTCCTTGATCATCTTGTAAGGATGAAAAACATAAGAACGGATTTGTGATCCCCACTCAATTTTTTTCTTACTCGCGTTGTTTGCATGCTTAATGGCTTCTCTCTTACGAATCTCTTCTTCATATAGCCTGCTCTTCAGCATGGCCATGGCCTTCTCACGGTTTTCTCCCTGCGTGCGTGCCTGCTGGCATTCCACGACGATGCCACTGGGTTTATGCGTAAGCCTGACGGCCGTTTCCACCTTATTTACGTTTTGTCCGCCTGCGCCGCCGCTCCTGAAAAATGCCCATTCCACATCCGCAGGATTCACTTCAATTTCAATACTATCATCTATCAGGGGATATACATAAACCGAAGCGAAAGAAGTGTGTCTTCTTGCGTTGCTGTCGAACGGAGAGATTCTGACCAGCCTGTGTACGCCACTTTCCGCTTTCAGAAAACCATATGCAAAGGGTCCATCGAATTGAAGGGTAACACTTTTTATGCCGGCCCCCTCACCATCCTGGTAATCGAGTTCAGAGACTGACCATCCCTGTTTTTCACCGTACATACGGTACATACGCATCAGCATTTCGGCCCAGTCCTGACTTTCCGTTCCACCGGCTCCGGAATTGATTTGTAATACTGCCGGGAGCTCATCTTCGGGTTGATTGAGCGTGCTCTTAAATTCTGCTTCGTCAATTTTTTCCAGCGCTTTATCGTAAGCTGCTTTTGTTTCCTCTTCGGTGGCTTCGCCGCCTTTCCAGAAATCAAGTAATATTGCAAAATCCTCCACCGCCATTTCAACGGCTTCAAATAGTTTTACCCAGTACTCATTAACCTTAATGTTTTTGAGAATACCCGTAGCCCTTTCGTTATTATTCCAGAATCCGGGGCTGATTGTCAGTCGTTTTTCTTCTTCGATTTTGATCTGCCGGTTAGCAACGTCAAAGAAACCTCCTCAGTCCGCTCAGCCGGGACCTCATATCGTTTAGCTTTTCCTGTGTCATAGAGGCGCAAAGGTAAAGCTTCAATTTCAAATACCTTGAGTAAAGAGTTGATGGTTGATAGTTGATGGGCATTATGTGCAGATTCGCACCTGATATCCATAAACCATCAACTATCTACCATCTACCAATTAAATGCTGTTCCTCTTTTCGGTCCTGTCTGTCTTCTCCGTCTGCGATTTAAACCATCTTGCAAGCTGCTCCCTGGTTTGGCCAGTTTTTCTCTGAAGCCGGCCAAACAACTCTTCTTCATTTCCTTCTTCATATTTCAGGTCATCGTCTGTGAGGTCAGCAAATGATTTTTTTAATTTCCCCTTCAGGATATTCCAGTTTCCTCTTAATTCCAGATTGTCCATAAAAATGATTTTATCTGTTGATTCCAATCTTCATGCCACCAGAATTTTCTCCATCGCCTCAAACACTTATTAACTTCTGGTTATCTTTATTGAGGAATTTCGGCCCCTTATTCATCATCCTTAAATTTTTCCTCTTGATAGATTTGCGATCCGATACGGTTACCCGGCCGACCCCCGGGATGATGAAAGCCATGATGGAGGCCTCTGTGGGCGACGATGTGTTCATGGAAGATCCTACAGTAAACGAACTTGAAAAAAAAGTTCATGAGCTTTTTGGCATGGAAGCCGGCCTGTATTGTTCCAGCGGCACCATGAGCAATCAGATTGCCATTAAATGCCATACCCAGCCAGGGGATGAGGTGATCTGTGAGCGTGAAGCCCATGTATATATTTATGAAGGTGGCGGCATAGCTTTTAATTCAGGATCGCAGGTGCGGGCAATTGCCGGGGACCGTGGCCGCATCAGCGCTCAGCAGATTTCAAACGCTGTAAATCCGGATGACGTACATAAAGCAAGAACGTCCCTGGTTTGCCTGGAGAATACATCGAACAGGGGTGGAGGAAGTTGCTATGATTTCGAAGAAATAAAAAAGATCCGTAAGGTATGCGATGAAAAAAACCTGTTGCTTCACCTGGATGGTGCCCGATTGTTCAATGCGCTGGTTGCAAGGAAAGAATCACCGGGAATGTATGGTAAAATATTTAACAGCATTTCCGTTTGCTTTAATAAAGGACTAGGTTGTCCCTCAGGCAGCATGCTGCTGGGAACAACATCCTTTATTCACAAAGCCAGGCGTATACGCAAATTATTTGGCGGGGGCATGCGTCAAACGGGCTTTCTTGCGGCAACAGCTATGTACGCGCTAGAACACCATGTAGAAAGGCTTGCCATGGATCATGCCCACGCAAAACAGATCGCGGAAACCCTTGGGACAAATCCTAAAGTGAGTACAATATTACCCGTCGAAACAAATCTCGTCATTTTCGGGCTGATACCAGGAAAAGATCCGAAAAAATTTGTAGACGAGATGAAGGCGGCAGGCATCCTTCTCCTACCCATCTCGGAAACCAGTCTGCGAATGGTAACCCATCTGAATGTCGATTCATCGATGGTGGACAAGGTTTGTACTGTTTTGAAGGAAATCAGATAACAAACCACTTCCCCTTCTCGTCCTTGGAATAGGAAAGGCCATTGCTCATAATATGAATTTCTTTTCCTGTCTCCAAATCCTTTACCATTTTCTTTTCATAAACCCTGATCCCCTTGTTTTCCCGCGTAAGATAAAAAATCAGGGCGGTGACGGAAGGAGGCAGGTCATGCAACAATTGTTCTTCATTTTCTTTAACAAAAGCCTGGCTCATAAAAATGTTTTTGATTCCCGTATAAAAATCATACCGTGACTATCTTGCAATTAACCAGATTAGGATCTGTACTTTTGCAATGGATTTAACAACCCAAACGTGAATATGTTTCCCAATATTTCCCCCGTTCAAACGGCAAGCTGGAAAAAACTCCAGGAACATCAGCAGTTGATGAAGGGTGTTCAGATGAAGAATCTTTTTCGAAGGGATCCGCAGCGCTTTGATCTTTTTTCCCTTGAATTGAATGATATCCTTTTTGACTATTCCAAGAACCTGATCAGTACCGAAACGCTTTCAATCCTCATGGAACTTGCCAGGGAATGCGGACTTGCTGATGCGATCCGGGCCATGTTTTCCGGGCAAAAAATTAACCGGACAGAAGACCGGAGCGTGCTGCATACTGCACTCCGGAATCTTTCCGGGGAGCCAGTTTATTCTGACGGAAAGGATGTAATGCCCGAGGTCCTGGATGTTTTGGCCCAAATGAAGGCGTTCAGCGAGAAAATCCATTCCGGTGAATGGAAAGGCTATAGTGGAAAACCCATTCGTAATATTGTAAATATCGGAATCGGAGGCAGTGACCTGGGTCCGGTTATGGTTACGGGCGCCTTGCAATCTTACTGGATACAGGGCATGCAGGCTTATTTCGTTTCGAATGTGGATGCTACCCAGTTGGTGGAAACACTAAAAAAAATAAATCCGGAAGAAACGCTTTTCCTGATTGCTTCCAAAACATTTACCACGCAGGAAACCATGACCAATGCCTACAGTGCGAGGGAATGGTTATTGTCTTTTGCCGGCGATGAATCCCATATTGCAAAGCATTTTGTTGCATTGTCAACCAATGAACCGCAGGTAGTGAAGTTTGGTATAGACCGCTCCAATATGTTTGTTTTCTGGGACTGGGTGGGCGGCCGGTATTCCCTTTGGAGTGCAATCGGACTTTCCATTGTACTCATGATTGGTTATCCACGCTTTGAGGAATTGTTATATGGAGCACATAGCGCGGATCAGCATTTTAGAAATACAGAATTCGAAAAAAATATTCCTGTAGTCATGGCCCTTATCGGAATCTGGTACCGGAATTTTTTCGGTTCCCAAACCGAAGCCATTCTTCCTTATGATCAGTACATGAGCCGGTTTGCCGCATATTTCCAACAGGGAAACATGGAGAGCAATGGAAAAAGCGTTGACCGGACCGGTGCGCCCGTTACCTATTCTACTGGTCCGGTAGTCTGGGGCGAGCCGGGAACAAATGGTCAGCATGCTTTTTATCAGTTGATCCATCAGGGCACAGTACTGATCCCCTGCGATTTTATCGCGCCGATAATCAGCCATAATCCGTTAGGAGATCATCACGAAAAATTATTATCGAATTTTTTTGCACAGACAGAAGCGTTGATGAATGGGCGAACGCCTGAAGAATTAATGCAGGCGAAGGTGAAACCGGAATTGATCCCTTTTAAATTCTTCAGTGGAAACAGGCCCACCAATTCCTTTTTGATCCGTGAAATTAACCCTTTCAATCTGGGGCAGCTCATTGCCCTCTATGAGCATAAGATCTTTGTACAGGGCGTGATCTGGAATATTTACTCATTTGACCAATGGGGCGTGGAACTGGGCAAAGAACTGGCTGGGAAAATTCTCCCCGAATTGAAAATTGCATCCGATACCGATACACATGATTCCTCCACTAACGGGCTGATTAACTGGTATAAGAAAATAAGGTTTTTAACAAGGTAAACTAAAATAAAGAACCCCATATCCCGTTTAGCCTTCAACTATTTCCGTTTAATTTAAGCCTAATCACCTGTTCAATGCAAATCCTCCAGAAAACAACTGAAAGGCTCCGAATTACTAAAAAAAATCAATACCGGCTGTTTTTTGTGATCATTCTGGCGGCTGCCGCTTTATTTTGTATATATAATTTATCTGGTGCAAACGGCCTCTTTCATAAGGCTTCCGCTGCCACTGGCGCAGATACTGTAATTGGTAAGGATACTGCCCTTGCCATTCCTGTACTCGATACGGCAGATTACATTCGGCGGATGAAACTGCTGAGCAATGGCGACTCCTCTGGCAGGTGGCCGGTTAAAAGGGCATATCCAGAGGCCGGCGCCATTCTTCCTTTTAAGAGAATTGTTGCCTATTACGGAAATCTCTATTCAAAAAAAATGGGCGTATTGGGAGAATATCCTACAAATGAGATGCTGGCAAAATTGGGGGCCGAAGTAAATAAATGGGAAGCGGCTGATTCCACAACACCTGTTCAACCGGCCCTTCACTATATTGCCGCAACGGCCCAGGGATATCCAGGAAAAGGAAATAAGTATCGTCTCCGCATGCCCGCCAAACAAATTGATTCTGTCATAAGGATGGCTGCACGTATTAACGGGCTGGTATTCCTTGATATTCAGGTAGGGTTAAGTACCGTGGAAGATGAAGTGCCGTTGCTTGAACCTTTTCTTAAATTGCCCCAGGTACACCTTGGAATAGACCCCGAATTTTCAATGAAGACCGGAAAAAAACCAGGTACAGTCATCGGTACTCTGGACGCTGCTGATATCAATTTTGTCATCAAATACCTTTCTGACCTCGTAAAAGCCAATCATTTGCCACCAAAGATCCTGGTGGTGCATCGCTTTACCCAGGCCATGGTAACCAATTACCGCAAAATTCAGCCCGTTCCTCAGGTGCAGGTGGTCATGGACATGGATGGATGGGGAGGCCAGTCGAAAAAACTCACGACGTACCGCGAATATATTTATAAAGAACCCGTTGAATTCAGCGGCTTCAAATTATTTTATAAGAATGATTTCAAAGAAGCCAACAGCCGGATGCTCACGCCGCCAGAAGTGCTGAAATTAAAACCAAGACCGATTTACATTCAATATCAATAACCGGCCTGCTACTTTTTGAGCATGAACCGGAGCACAATAAATCCTATAACGGCCAGGAGTAAAACGATCAGGATACTCCAGTATATCCACGCTCCGAACTGAATATCCGTTTTGCTTTTGCGCGATTTTGTATGGGATAAATGGTGCTGAAGCTGCTGGTTAAGGTGGCTCAGCGTTTTGGGGATTCCTTCCTTGTCATTTATATTATGCAATCCTTCAACTGCATCTTTTAAAAATGGGTCTGCTGGAATCTGGCCCTCAAAATGCGTCCGTTCGCTTTCGGAAAGAGATCCTTTCAGGTATTCAAGTATCTTTTTATTGTCTGGCTTTTCAGACTCACCCGGGTCCATATCTTTTTTTTCGTCTGACATAACTGTTTAACCTGGTCCGCTAAAATTTATCCGTTTTTTTCTCTATGATCAGTCGCAGGTTCCTTTTTCCATTCTGAATATAGCTCTTTACCTGCAATAAGCTAAAGCCTGTTTCAACCGCAATTTCCTGATAGGTTTTTTTTTGAAGATAAAACAGGCTGATGCATCGCTTTTGTTCTGCACTCAGACCTTCCATAGCCTTTTCCAATTGCTGTAACAGGTTTTCTTTTTTTAAAAATTCCGGTTCTTCCTCTTCCGCAATCCATTCTTCATTGCCGGTAAAAGTTTTTGGCGGAAATTTCCTGTCCCGCAATTTCATCAGGCAATGATTCTTCGCGATTATATAAAGCCATGAGCTGAAATAAATCACTTCATATTTGTGCAGGCCTGTGATGGCCTTCAGGAAGATCTGTTGCACGGCGTCTTTTGCTTCTTCCTGGTCCTTAAGATATTTCATGGCCACCCCGTAAAGCAAAAGGGTATATCTTTCCAGCAGTAATCCCAGCCACATGTTGTTGTGATCCGCGTAAAAAAGTTGCAATAGCTCTTTATCGGTTAAACTGGTATGGGAGTGTGCTGGCACGCGTTATTTTCTGCTTTCAGAACAGCGACTATCATTTCTTCAGGAATTGCTCTTTGTAGGCAGCGATTGCATCTTCAATCACCTTAAGGGCCGTCGTCTTATCTCCGAATTCTTCTACTACAACGGTCTTATTCTCAAGTTTTTTATATTCTTCAAAGAAATGCCTCAACTCATCAAAAAAATGTTTGGGCAATTCCTCAATATTATTATAATGGTTAACGCTGGGATCGGTTGCTGCCACGGCAATGATCTTATCATCGGCATCGCCACTATCGATCATCTGCATTACGCCCATTACTTTCGCCTCCATAAGGCAAAGTGGAACCACCGGCAGGGAAGTGATCACCAGGATATCCAGCGGATCTTTATCATCTCCATAGGTTTGCGGGATAAATCCATAATTCACCGGATAATAAAAAGAAGAATAGATAACGCGGTCAAGCCTGAGTAAGCCGCTTGGTTTGTCAATCTCGTATTTGGCCCTTGCACCCTGGGGAATTTCAATGATCGCATTGACGATTCTCGGCGCGTGGCTCCCATATGGAACGCCATGCCAGGGATGCGAAACGGTGTTATTATTCATGGTTACCTTTTATCATTCAGGATCTCTTTCAGGTCCACCAGCCATTCACCGTCTACACGGACAATATGCACGGTTGTGGTATCTTTTCGGAAGCTGTTTGAAAAAGTATAGGAGGTAACGGAATCGTTGATCGCATGGATATTGATTGGCAGAATATTGGCTTCGCGGTATTGCTGCCTGGTATTCCTGTCCATTTTGTCAAAACCCTGTTGCCATTTGCTGATGAGCAGCAGATTGACCGAATCATTCAGCAGATAAAACCTTGCCTTTTCATAATCACCGTCAAGTGAGGCGCGTATGAACTGTCTGCCTGCATCCTGAGCATCTTCTGCTCTTTTGAAAGTCTTCCCGGCATCACAGCCAACGATCAGGAGCAGGAAACTGAGGGAGAAGAGGGATTTCAAGATTTCTTTTTTAGGTTAAATATAGGTTTGAATTTACAATCTGAGCAGATGGATTCACTGATGCTCAGGCGAACCGCCCGTTTCAACCTGTTTGTCTTTCTCATAAGCACGGATAATGGCTTTCACAAGCCTGTGCCTTACAACATCCTCTTCATCCAATTCAATATGCGCGATGCCGTCAATCCCCTTAAGTATATACAGGGCTTTTGCAAGCCCGCTTTTCTGATTCTTGGGAAGATCGATCTGGGTCAAATCTCCGGTAATGATGGCCTTTGCATTGGGGCCGATGCGGGTAAGGAACATTTTAATCTGAAGGTTCGTCGCATTTTGAGCCTCATCCAATATGATAAATGCATTATCCAGGGTTCTTCCCCGCATATAGGCAAGTGGTGCAATCTCTATGGTTCGGGTGGTCATATAATATCCCAGCTTATCTGCAGGTATCATATCATCAAGGGCATCATAAAGGGGCCGCAGGTATGGGTCAATTTTTTCCTTCAGGTCGCCCGGAAGAAAGCCCAGGTTTTCGCCGGCTTCCACCGCAGGGCGGGTAAGGATAATCTTTTTTACCATTTTATTTTTCAGGGCCCGCACCGCCATGGCTACTGCAGTATAGGTTTTGCCTGTTCCTGCCGGTCCAATGGCAAAAACGATATCGTTTTTTTCTGAAGCGGTGACCAGTCTTTTCTGATTCACCGTCCTGGCCCTGACAGTCTTGCCATTAGGTCCGAAAACCAGGATGTCATTCGGGTTCCGGTCAACAAAATGATCCACCGTCTCGGCATCGTCACCACCGAGGATCTGCGAGAAATAATTCTCCGTAAGGCTTCCGTTTCTTTCCAGGTATTGCAGGAGAAGATCAATTTTTTCTCTGGCCGATTCCACCTGTTCGGGCGCACCACTCAACTTTATCTGCGTTCCCCGCGAGAGGATCTTGAGCAGGGGGAATTTTTTTTTGAGTATGTCCAGCTTGCCATTATTTACACCAAAGAATTCGATAGGATTTACGGTATCCAGGTTGATAATGGTTTCAGTCAATTCCGGGTATTTAAAGTTTTCAAAAAAGGTTCTTGCGGCAGCATCCTGTGCGTCCTTTCAAATTTAATTATTTAAACCCATATTTCGTTAAACTTACTTATTAACAGCTTGTGCATTGGCCCTAAGCATTTCTGCATAGCTCATATTCCTCTCCATTGCGGTAACCGCCAGAGCAATCCGCTTTGATTTTGTCTGAATAGTTTTTGCGCTTTCTATCCATTTGCTGTAATACAATTTATGAGAATTCGGCAGGGCATCAAATCGTTTTAGGGCCAACGGTGAATCTGCCAGGCATTCCAGTAGTTCTTTACAAATTAGAGGTGATTGCCTGTCTTCCTGTAGCCTTACATTCAGCATGGCGCCCTTTTTTTTATGAATGCCTTTGCGGATTGCTGCATTCAGTGGCAGGATAAAGTCTCCGTCTCCCATGGGGAGCAGCGCTATTTTGGAAATGGAAAGTTCATCAAGCTTGCCTTTTACCCGGAAAGATTTCTTTGTGCCCGGCTTGATCTTCTCCGCTATCTCTTTTGGAATTGAAATATAGGTCCACCCGGTTTTCTCACCTTGTTTAGCAAACCGGAGTATGACAGTAGTGAATTGAACCATGACTCAGGCTTCATTAAACAGGACCCTGCGAAGCCTTCATAAAAATAATCCAAAAGCGGAGATCAGGAAATTTTGAGTTCCTCTTCGATCAGGTCGTTGAATTTGGTTGAACTGTTCCGCACCCAATCGGGAACCGGATGTTCAGTTACAAGCACCCAGTCATTCCCCTCTTTGTGCATTTTAAACATGATGCGGTTTCCCCGGTCATCACTAACGTCAACCGAGAAGAGCTCTTCATGCAAACCATTAACTTTCCTGAAATTGAACTCCCGGAGACGGCCCTCAGTTTTTACCAGCCTGGTAAACTGAATGTTCCTGTTTTGAATTAACATAAGCTGAAGTATTCGGGAAATATCAACAATTTTCGTGCTATAATTTGGTAAAGGATTACTAATATAAGGATGATTTTATCCACACTACCGTTATTTTTGCCGGATGGCAGAGGAAGTTTTTGTTTCAATTTGTATTCCTGCATACAAAAGGAGTGATTTCCTGGTGCGACTCCTGGATTCCATACTAGTCCAAACCTACCGCCTTTACGAAGTGATCATAACGGATGATAGTCCTGGTACCGAAGTTTATGATCTCATCAATAGCCATGCCCTGGCACCTGAGATCAAATACTTTAAGAATGAATTACCCCTTGGGGCAGCGGGAAACTGGAATGAGAGTATTCGAAGGGCAAAAGGGGAATGGATTAAACTGATGCACGATGATGACTGGTTCAATAATGCCGGCGCTTTGCAGGGATTTGCCGAGGCAGCCCGGCGATCTCCCGAAACGGCCTTCTTTTTTTCCCATTACAGGAATGTTTTCCTCGAAGAAAACAAATCGGGCGTAGTAAGGATAAGTAGTCTGCGAAACAGGATTTTGCAACTGAATCCCAAGTCCCTTCTGTCTAAAAACTCCATCGGGCCACCAAGTGTTATCTTTCACAAAAAAAAGCCGGAATGTGTTTACGATCCCAACTTAAAATGGCTCGTGGATATTGATTTTTATATGCGGTTTCTGCAAAACACCAAACCTTCATTGATCAGGGAGGTGCTGGTGGACGTCGGCATCGGGAACGATCAGCTGACCCGCGATTGCTATAGAAATCCCAGGGTCGAAATTCCCGAATACCTATATATATTGAATAAAATAGGTATTAAGAGCCTCGGAAATATTTTTGTCTATGATGCTTTCTGGAGGTTTATCCGCAACCTGGGTATCAGTTCTGTCGCTGAAATCAGAAATGCCGGGTATACCGAACCCGTGCCGGCTGTGATCCGGGCAATAATCAGGTTTCAATCCTTCTGGCCAGGATCTATATTGAGAACAGGGGTATTTTCCAAATGCCTGATGGGCATTTATTTTATTTTTCAATTCCCTAAAATAACCCGTGGTTAATCTTTCTATTATTATCATTAATTACAAAAGCCTACAGCTGATCAGGAATTGCCTCAATTCCATATATATGCACAGGCCCGGGCTCCAATTTGAGATTATCATTGTAAACAACGATGAATTGCAGGAAAAGGAAACTCAGATCATAAATGGGTATCCTGAAGTGAAATGGGTCAACATGGGATATAATGCCGGTTTTGCAAGAGCGAGCAACGAAGGCATCCGGCGCGCAAACGGAGATGTTGTTTTATTGCTTAATCCCGATACCATCATTCCGCAAGGCGCACTGGATAAAAGCTTCCTGAAATTGACCGAATCGGAATATGTTGCCTGCGGGGTTCAGCTCCTGAACGATGATGGCTCCCCACAGATTTCAGGAAATTATTTTATAACCGGCGGACTCAACTATCTTCTTCCTTTGCCTTACTTGGGGAATTGTATTAAACGGGCAGGCAGACTGCTTTCACTAAAAAAACCTCATGTAGCAGAAGCGAGGACCCGGGTGGAAGTAGACTGGATCAATGGGGCTTTCCTGATGGTTAAGCTATCGGCCGCAAAAAAAGCAGGGTTGCTGGATGAGGATTTTTTCCTTTATGCCGAAGAGGTGGAATGGTGCGCCAGATTAGGAAAAATCGGGAAATTATGTATCCTGGGTGATGTTCAGGTTTTTCATTTGCAGGGCATGACGGCCAATGAAACGTTTATTTCCGGGGGAAAAGGATATTATAATCTGTTCGACCGGAAAGGCCTTCAGATTATGATCTCTAACCTCGTCCGAATCAGGAAACAGTACGGAAGTTTTTGGTTCCTGTTTATCCTGATGATATACACAATTGAAATCCCGGTTTTTTTTGCAGGGA
>JANWIY010000093.1 GCA_025449645.1 Chitinophagaceae bacterium
GATGACGACGGAAGTATTTCTCTATACCTCGGCTAGAGCAATCTGTATCCTTTGTATTGTTGGGAGATTGACCGGACAACGCTGCAGCCCATTGGAAAACACGTTCCACTGATCAACCTGAACGATAATATTCATGGCTGGGAAAGGTATGGGGAATACAACGACAATAATTATCTGAATCCTTTCATAGAAGGATCCTGGATGAATAAATATCATGGCAAATATTATCTGCAGTATGGCGGTCCGGGTACGGAGATCCGGGGCTACGGAGACGGTGTATATATTGGCGAACATCCCCTGGGACCCTTTACCTATCAGGCTCACAATCCCTTTTCCTACAAGCCCGGCGGATTTGCACGGGGAGCCGGGCATGGGGCTACTTATCAGGATCTGAATGGCGACTGGTGGCATATATCCACCATAGAGGTGAATATGAAAAATAATTTTGAACGGAGGATCGGTATCTGGCCCGCGGGATTTGACCGGGATGATATTCTCTATTCAAATACCGCTTTCGGCGATTACCCGCAGTATCTGCCCCCGGAAAATAAAAATCACCTGGATGGAAATTTCACGGGGTGGATGTTGCTGAATTATAATAAGCCCGTGCAGGTTTCTTCCACACTTGGTGGATACGAGCCCAACAATGCCGTGGATGAAGACATCCGCACCTACTGGAGTGCCGCAACAGGTAATCCGCATGAGTGGATCCAAACCGACCTTGGAAGTCTCAGTACAGTTCGCGCGATCCAGATTAACTATGCTGACCAGGATGTGGATAGCAGTTTTCTGGGGAAAATCGAAGGCATTTATTGCCAGTATAAACTCTGGGAGTCCAGGGATGGAAAAAATTGGAAACTGCTGGTTGACAAAAGCCAAAACCATACAGATATCCCTCATGAATATGTGGAATTAACCAACCCTGCCAGTACTCGTTTTTTGAAATTGGAGAATATACACATGCCAACCGGTAAATTTGCTATCAGCGGGTTTCGTGTATTTGGAAATGGGATGGGGCAAAAGCCGGATACCGTTACGCATTTTATCGTTCTGCGAAGTGAAGCCGATTCCAGGAATGCCCTGATCAAATGGTTTACCGTAAACGCTTCCTATGCGTATAATATTTACTGGGGGATTGCACCGGACAAATTATACAATAGTGTAATGGTATACAACGACAACCAATATTATTTTAAACCGATGGACAGGGGCCGGGTTTATTATTTTTCCATTGAAGCCATAAACGAAAATGGCGTGTCTGCGAGAACCAAACCAATCGAAGTAAAATAATTTTTAAACATCGTCACCATGAGAATATTAAGAAGCTTTCTGCTGGTACTCGCCACGGCTTTCTTTTCCGAGTGCATGGCCCAGCCATTTTCCGGCGAGATCAGGGAATTTAAAATGCAGGACAGCATTCATTTTCCTCCTGCGCATGCTATTCTTTTTGTGGGCAGTTCTTCCTTCCGTTTCTGGCGCAACGTAAACGATTATTTCCCGGGATATACCATTATCAACCGGGGTTTCGGCGGCTCTTCCCTTCCGGATGTGATCAGGTATGCAGATGATATCATTTTCCCCTATCAGCCAAAACAAATCGTGATCTATTGCGGAGAGAATGACCTCGCGGCTTCCGCTTCCGTTAATGCGGATACTGTTTTTAACCGGTTCAAAACCCTGTTTGAATTAATTCGTACAAGGATGCCGGGAGAAAATGTTCTTTTTGTTTCTTTGAAACCCAGCCCGAGCAGGGAACGATTAATGCCTGAAATGGAGAAGGCCAATCTGCTGATCAAAACCTATCTCTCCCGTCAGACAAATGCGCATTTTATAGACGTGTACCATATCATGCTGAACCCTGATGGCTCTGTAAAGAAAGAAATCTTCAGAAAAGACATGCTGCACATGAATCGCAGGGGATATGCGCTCTGGAAAAAGGAAATTTCACCTTATTTATCCAAATAATAATAACCTGTTATGAGAAAACTTTTCACTTGCTGGTTCATCCTCCTTGCGATAACCACCCTGCAAGCGCAGGACACGAAAATGAATGCTTTTATAAGTAACCTCATGAGTAAAATGACGGTGGATGAAAAGATCGGACAGCTCAACCTGGTAACGCCCGGAGGAGCCGTCACCGGATCGGTTGTGAGTAAGGACGTGGATGAAAAGATCCGACAGGGAAATGTCGGGGGATTATTTGGAATTACCGGACCAGATAAAGTGCGTGAAGCCCAGGATATTGCCGTGAAAAATTCAAGACTGCATATACCTCTGATTTTCGGGCTGGATGTGATCCATGGACACAAAACAATATTTCCGATTCCGCTGGGTTTATCCTGTTCCTGGGATACCGCCCTTATTAAAAAAAGCGCGCGCATAGCAGCCACAGAAGCCAGCGCTGACGGGTTGGACTGGGTGTTCTCCCCGATGGTTGATATCGCCCGGGATCCTCGCTGGGGCAGGGTTGCCGAAGGAGCGGGCGAGGATCCTTGTCTGGGCTCGGCCATTGCCGCCGCCATGGTGCACGGATACCAGGAAAAGGACCTGACGAAAAATGATGCGGTCATGGCCTGCGTAAAACACTTTGCACTGTATGGAGCAGCTGACGCCGGCCGCGAATACAATACGGTGGATATGAGCCGGATTAAAATGTACCAGTATTATCTGCCACCTTATAAAGCAGCCGTGGATGCCGGTGTGGGAAGCGTCATGAGCTCATTCAACGAAATAGACGGAATCCCCGCAACGGGTAATAAGTGGTTGCTGACGGATCTATTAAGGAATGAATGGAAATTCAAAGGTTTCGTAGTTTCAGACTATACTTCCGTAAGTGAAATGATGGCGCACGGCATGGGAGACCTGAAAACGGTTTCTGCACTGGCATTGAATGCAGGTCTGGATATGGATATGGTGAGTGAAGGATTTCTGGCCACATTAAAAAAATCCCTGAAGGAAGGGAAAACAACAGAAAAGCAAATTGACCAGGCCTGCCGCCTGGTGCTGGAAGCAAAATATAAGCTGGGCCTGTTTTCGGATCCTTACCGCCGGATGAACAACGAGCGCGCATCGAAAGAAATTCTATCAGATGAACACCGCAAAGCGGCACGCGAGATCGCCGAACATTCATTTGTTTTACTGAAGAACAATGAACATCTATTACCCTTGAAAAAGTCCGGAACAATTGCGCTGATCGGTCCCCTGGCCAGCAATCACCGCAATATGCTGGGCACCTGGAGCGTGTCGGGAGATCCTGAAAAATCCGTTTCGGTAATGGAAGGAATAAAAAATGTTGCCGGCGCGGAATTGAATATTGTGTATGCCAAGGGAGCAAATATTTCAGACGACAGCATGCTGATCAAAAACACGAATGTCTTCGGCCCGGAAATTGAACCTGAAACCCGTACTCCAGAAGCGATGCTGGGTGAAGCAGTTGCCGCTGCAGAAAAATCTGATGTTGTTGTGGCCGTGCTCGGCGAAGCAGCAGACATGAGTGGCGAGTCCTCAAGCCGCGCTGATATCTCCATTCCCGAAAGCCAGGAGAACCTGTTGAAGGCCCTGGTCAAAACGGGCAAACCCGTCGTGCTGGTGCTTTTCAATGGCCGCCCGCTCACCCTCAGCTGGGAAAATCAGCATGTTCAGTCAATCCTCGACGCCTGGTTTGGCGGTACCGAAGCCGGAAACGCTATTGCAGATGTTCTGTTCGGTAATTACAATCCCTCCGGAAAATTATCCATGTCATTCCCGGTAAGCGTTGGGCAGATACCCGTTTATTATAATGCGAAAAATACGGGTCGTCCTTATAACGGGGAAGGAAGCCCAAAATTCAAATCCGATTACCTGGACATCCCCAATGAACCGCTTTATCCCTTTGGATACGGGTTAAGCTATACGACATTTTCTTACAGCGGTCTGTCCCTGAGTCCCGCCCGGATCTCTCCAAGCCATCCGGTAAAGGTCACACTAACGGTGACCAATACCGGAAGTATGGATGGGGAGGAAACGGTGCAATTATATATCCGGGATCCTGTTGCAAGCATTACCCAGCCTGTGAAGGAGCTTAAAAAATTTCAGAAAATCTGGCTGAAGAAGGGAGAAAGCAGGGAAGTCCGTTTCACGCTAACAACGGATGATCTCAGGTTTGTAGGCGGCAACCTCCGCTGGATTTACGAGCCCGGGGAGTTTAAGGTGTTTGTGGGCGGAAATTCTAGGGACGTGGTGGAGGGTGATCTTTCGGGAGATTGAATCTATGGTGGATGGTAAATGGTGGATGGTAAATGGACCTTAAACGCATTTATTCCTCCATCTACCATCCACCATATACCATAAACAACAAATGGAAGGTATTAAAAACATCATCTTCGATCTCGGCGGCGTCATCATGAACATTGACGTTAAGCGCACACAAAAAGCGTTTACGGAAATGGGCGTCAAAAATATAAACGATTATTTCGGTCATGGATTTGCAGCTTCCTTTTTTAAAGATCATGAAGCAGGAAAGATCAGTGATGAAGTTTTTATCAGGAAAATAAAAGAAGCTGTGAAACTGGATACTCCGGATGATCAGGTCATAGCGGCCTGGAATGCCCTGCTCCTTGATTTTCCTGCTGAAAGGATTGCGCTCCTGGAAGAAATCCGGAAAAAATACCGGATTTTTTTATTCAGTAATACGAATGCATTGCACAGGCACCGGTTTATGGAAATTTACAGGAATAGTTATCCGGCCAGGGAACTGGATGATCACTTTGAACGTGCATATTATTCCCATATTATGGGCCATCGCAAACCCGATAAACCGGGATTTGAGATCATCATCCGGGAGAACCGGCTTGATCCTGACCAGACCCTTTTTGTGGACGATGCATTTATCAATGTGGCCGGAGCCATGGAAACAGGACTGAAGGGCCTTTACCTGCCTTCCGGCATGACGATCAACGATATCCGGTGGTGATTACTTTACTTCTTCGAAATCAATGTATTCCCCAACTTTTGAGCCATGGGAAGCAGGTGTTTCGGAGGCTGTAGGCCCCTGCTTTTCCTGGCTTTTTGCACCCGGCTTGCCATTCATCTGACTGAACTGCTGGCGCACATGCCGGGTAGTCCGGAAAACAGGGATCAGGAACCCCGTGGTAAACTTATACAAGAAGTATAAGAGAATGGCTAAGAAAAATACATTCATAGAGCTGCAAAATTAAGACAGAACACCCAAATAGCCTGTTAAAAAGAGGCCCCGCTTAAAACCGATTTTTGGTAGGAATCGATTAAATCCATTAAATTTGCATCCGGAAAAGTGAAACATCAGGAAGGGAACGCAATCGTTCCCTTCTTTTTTTCGTATGCATAATGAAACGCAGGCCGAACGGGTCACTCAAATGGTGGAAGAAATATTAGCCGCGGATCCGGCTTATTTCCTGGTGGAGCTGAGGGTAAAACCCGTGAACAACCTGAAGGTTTTTTTAGATGGTGATCATGGGATTACGATTGAGAAGGCAGTGCAGGTGAACCGGGCCCTCTACAAAAAAATTGAGGAATCCGGATTGTTTCCATCGGGTGATTTTTCACTTGAAGTATCTTCTGCAGGCCTGGATGAACCCCTCAGATTATATCGCCAGTACGGAAAAAATACCGGGCGCAGTGTGGAGGTGGTTTTACATGACGGGAGCCGGAAAGAAGGGAAATTAAAGGAAGTGAATGAAGAAGGCATTGTGCTGGAGGAGTCTTCAGGTAAAGTTTCTGCCGGAAAGGCCGTCTCTAAAAAACAGGAACTGAGTTATCATGCTTATTTATTCAACAATATAAAATCAACAAAAATCCAGGTGGTTTTTTAACTGGGTATAAAAAGATCTGTTATGGCAAGTATCAATCTGATCGAAGCTTTCCAGGATTTCAAGGAAGCCGAAAATATTGACCGCCCTACTATGATGAAAGTAGTGGAAGACGTTTTCAAAACATTACTCCGCAAAAAATACGGCAGTGATGAGAATTTTGACGTCATTGTGAATGCTGAAAAGGGTGACCTGGAAATCATGCGCAGGCGCACAATTGTTGAGAATGGCACCGTGGAAGATCCGCTTGCCCAGATCGCTTATAACGATGCGGTGAAATTGGAACCGGACTACGAGGTCGGGGAGGATCTTTATGAAGAGATCGAGATCCTGGATTTTGGGCGCCGGGCCATTTTAGCTGCCAAACAAACCCTGGCCAGCCGGATCGGTGATCTCAAAAAAAATGTACTTGTAAAAAAATACAGCGAACGCATCGGCGAGATCATCAGTGCCGAGGTATACCAGGTTTGGAAAAAAGAAATTCTTCTGCTTGACGAAGAGGGCAACGAGCTCATTCTTCCAAAATCAGAGCAGATACCACAGGATTACTTTAAGAAAGGGGAAAGCATCAGGGCCGTAGTGAAAAAAGTGGATATGAAAAATAATTCCCCTGTAATCATTCTTTCCAGAACCAGTCCTTCTTTCCTGGCCAAGCTGCTGGAAATAGAAGTACCGGAAATTTTTGACGGATTGATCGTCATTAAAAAAATCGTCCGGGAGCCCGGAGAAAGAGCAAAGGTTGCGGTGGAATCTTATGACGATCGCATCGATCCGGTGGGTGCCTGCGTCGGAATGAAAGGAAGCCGTATCCACGGTATTGTTCGGGAGCTAAAGAATGAGAACATCGACGTGATCAACTGGACAAATAATATCCAGCTCCTCCTGCAACGTTCACTCACCCCTTCCAAAATAACAAGTATGGACATAGACAGCGAAAAGCTCCATGCAAATGTCTATTTAAAGCCCGATCAGGTTTCATTGGCTATTGGGAGAAAGGGCGTGAACATCAAGCTGGCCCAGGAACTGACGGGTTATTCCATTGATGTGTTCAGGGATAATGAAGGCGAGACCACAGAATTCGATATTGACCTGGATGAATTCAGCGATGAAATTGAAACCTGGGTCATTGACGAACTAAAGCGCATTGGTTGCGATACGGCCCACAGCGTGCTTGATCTTACGGTTGAAGAACTTGAACGCAGAACGGATCTGGAAAAGTAAACCATTGAAGAGGTTCGCCGGGTATTGAAAGAAGAATTTGAAAAAGAATAATCTGTTTATCATGATCTTATGATTACAGATTATTATTATAAATTATTTATCACCACATGAAGGCGGTCCATGAACGGACCGGATGTTCATGGATTCATTTAATATGGCAGAAACGACAACACCCAGGTTAATGGCAGCCGCCAAGGAATTCAACATCGGCAGGGAGACGCTGGTGGATTTTCTGGTAGGCAAAGGATTTAGTAAGGATGACCTAAAGCCCACGGCGAAGCTGACGGAAGATATGTACCGTTCGCTTCAGCAGGAATTTCAGGGAGATAAAGTTGCTAAGATCAAGAGCAATCAGATTGATTTGCCAAAGGGCAGCGTGGAAGCCAAAAGGAAAAAAGAAGATGAAGCCGTTCTTTTCCGGAAAGAACCCAGGAAGGTTCCATTAAAGGAAGAACAGGTAGTGGTTGAAGAGCCGAAGGCGATAAAAGTTGAAGAGCCAAAAAAACAAAAGGTCGAAGAGCCAAAGAAAGAACCTGAAATAACTAAAATAGAGGCCCCTGATATAGAAGGACCGAAGGTGATCGATAAAATTGATTTATCGGGAATCGATTCTTCCACGAGGCCAAAAAAATCATCCAGGAAAAAACCAGCGGAAGAATCTCCGGCTAAGGAATTGCCTAAGCCGGCAGCGAAAAAAGAACAGGCCGAAGAAACCGTCGATGAAACTGAGTCAGAAAAAACCGATGATGCAAATAGCGTCGAAAATATCCGGGCGGAAAAAATTGAAGGGCCCCGGATTATTGGGAAAATTGATCTGCCGGTTGAAAATGAAAAGCCCAAGCTGGCCGATGAAAGAAGAAAAAGAAAACGGATCCCGATTGAGAAAAGGGATACCGGGCGGCCTGCCGGCAATGGAACGCCGGTGCTGCGCGAAGGCAGGCCCGGAGCTGCCGGGCGCCCGATCCTGCGCCGTGACCTGAGAAATGCGGGCGGAGTTACAAACCGGAGCAATGCCACACCCCGCGAGCAAAAAGAAATTGATAAAAAGGAAATCCAGGAAAAGATCCGCGAGACCCAGGCGAAACTTGCCGGCACCGGAGGTCGTGGGAAAAGTCTTAAGGCTAAGTACCGCCGTGCACGCCGCGAAGAAAATGCCGAACACGCAGGCGCCGAACAACTGGAAGACAATAAACTGCAGGTAACAGAATTTGTGAGCGTCAGTGAACTGGCCAATCTGCTTGATGTGAGCTATGCAGATATCATCGGCAAGTGCATGAGCCTCGGCATGATGGTATCCATCAACCAGCGCCTGGAAGCGGATGTGATTGAACTGGTTGCCGGCGAATTTGGATACACCGTGGAATTCATTGGCATTGATGATGCGCTGGAAATGGAAGAAGATGAAATTGAAGATCTCCCTGAAGAGTTGCTGCCAAGATCTCCTGTTGTTACGATAATGGGACATGTGGATCACGGTAAAACCTCCCTGCTCGATTATATCCGTGTGGCAAATGTCGTTGCCGGGGAAGCAGGAGGAATCACGCAGCATATCGGGGCATACCAGGTAACAACAACAAACAATAAAAAAATCACTTTCCTGGATACGCCGGGTCACGAAGCGTTTACCGCTATGCGTGCCCGGGGTGCAAAGGCGGCAGATATTGCTGTTATTGTAATCGCTGCGGATGACGCCATCATGCCGCAGACAAAGGAAGCCATTTCGCATGCGCAGGCTGCAGGCCTTCCCATGGTTTTTGCAATCAATAAAATCGATAAGGATGGCTCTAATCCGGAAAAGATAAAGGAACAACTCGCAGGCATGAACCTGCTGGTTGAAGACTGGGGGGGAAAGTATCAGAGTCAGGAGATCTCCGCTAAAAAAGGATTAAATATTGACCTTCTGCTTGAGAAAATATTACTGGAAGCAGAAATCCTCGATCTGAAATCCAACCCTGACCGGGAAGCTTCCGGCACAGTGATTGAAGCATCACTCGACAAGGGCAGGGGCTACGTGGCTACCGTCCTCGTTCAGGGTGGAACCCTGGAAAATGGTGACCTGGTGGTTTCCGGCCAATATTTCGGAAGGATCAAGGCCATGTTCAATGAAAGAAATAAAAAAGTGGAGGACGCACCGCCTTCTTCTCCCGTGTTGATTTTAGGACTGAACGGAGCGCCTCAGGCTGGAGAAAAATTCCGGGTGTACGAAGAGGAAGGGGAGGCCAAAGAAGTGGCCAACAAACGTGCCCAGCTGCTCCGTGAACAAGGAATCCGCACCAAAAAACATATTACGCTCGATGAAATCGGCCGGCGCCTCGCGCTCGGTAACTTCAAGGAACTCAACCTTATTATCAAAGGAGACGTGGATGGTTCGGTGGAAGCCCTCAGTGATTCACTGCAGAAACTTTCTACAGAAGAAATTGCGGTACGCGTGGTTCATAAAGCTGTAGGCGCCATTACAGAAAGCGATGTATTGCTTGCAACCGCTTCCGATGCGGTCGTCGTCGGCTTTAACGTGCGTGCATCCATGCAGGCATCCAAGCTGGCAGAGAATGAAGGCGTGCAGATCAAAACGTATTCAATCATTTACAATGCCATTGAAGAAGTGAAAAGCGCCATGGAAGGTATGCTGGAGCCAAAGATTCAGGAGAAAGTGGTGGCCAATGTGGAAATCCGGAATGTATTCAAATTTGATAAGGCCACCGTCGCCGGATGTTATGTGCTGGACGGAAAGATCTACCGGAATTCCA
>JANWIY010000094.1 GCA_025449645.1 Chitinophagaceae bacterium
GCATCCAGGTACATATACTGGGTTGCCCTGCCAGGTGCTTTCTCCCGGAAATCCAGCGCAATAATCTTTTCATTGGAAAATCTGGCCACAAGAAATCCTCCACCGCCCAGGTTCCCTGCACCCGGGAATACCACTGCAAGGGCAAGCTGGGTTGCTATGGCAGCGTCCATCGCATTTCCGCCCTGCTTCAGCATGTCGATACCAGCCTGGCTGGCCAGGGGATGCCCGGACACAACGGCGCCGTTCCGGCATACAATTTTCTTTTTAACAGTATATTGAAAAGCTGTATTCGGTTGTGCATGCAGACCATAAGAAGCCAGACAAAGCAATACTGCAGGAGGCATGGAAGAGAAAAGTTTCAGGAACATAGCTGACCCGGAATTTGCGTAAAATTAGTAAAGGGAACCATACACTCAACCGCCAATATAATAACGATGCCTGTTTATCCGGGGATTCACTAATTTGCCAAATCTCAAAAGACTATATTCCTGATGAATAAATTTTTAATTGCCTGCCTGCTGCTTGTACTCGTTAGCAGGTCCTGTATTGCCCAAACTCCTGAATCAATGGATGCATCAGATATTTTACTGCAGATGAAAAAACTCAACGTGCTGGGATCGGTGCTTTATATTGCCGCCCATCCGGATGATGAGAATACGCGTCTGCTTGCCTGGTTATCCAAAGAGAAACTTTACCGTACGGCCTATCTTTCGATTACACGGGGAGACGGCGGACAAAATCTGCTGGGTGACGAGCAGGGTGTTGAACTCGGGCTGATCAGGACCCAGGAGCTGCTTTCTGCCCGGCGCATCGACGGAGCCGAGCAATTTTTTTCGCGCGCATTTGATTTCGGATTTTCAAAGACCACGGAGGAGTCATTGAGATTATGGAACGAACAAAAAATATTAAGCGATGTGGTCTGGGTCATCCGTAAGTTTCAACCCGATATAATCATCACACGTTTTCCGGAAGACAAGCGGGCAGGTCACGGGCAGCATTCTGCATCTTCCGTACTGGCCCATCTTGCATTTGCAGCCGCCGCTGATCCCAAACAATTTCCTGAACAATTCAAATATAGCGTTCGCCCATGGAAGGCGACCCGGCTGTTCTGGAACAACTATAATTTCGGAAATGTCAATACAACGCGCGAAGATCAGCTGAAAATTGAAGTTGGTGGCTTTAATCCGCTGGTTGGAAAAAGTTATGGCGAAGTGGCAGCCGAGAGCCGCAGTCAGCATCGCAGCCAGGGTTTTGGCATCGCCCGTTCCTATGGCAATTCCCTGGAATATTTCTCACTCACAGAAGGAGAGAAAGCAGATAAAAGTCTGATGGAAAATGTGGACTGCACCTGGAAACGCGTTTCCGGAGGATCGGAAATAGAAACCCTGATTGGTAAAATGATAAAGGATTATGATCCTGCAGATCCTGCCAAATCCCTGCCAGGCCTGGTATACGTCTATAAACGTATTTCCGGTTTGCCGGAAGGTTACTGGAGAACAAAGAAGCTGGCAGAAACGCAGAAACTGATTGAGGCCTGCAGTGGTCTCTGGCTCGAAGCTTCAGTCCACCAGCCTTATGGAATAAAAGATCAAACGGTACCGGTAGAACTCCGGATTGTAAATCGTTCACCCGTGCAGATAAGCCTGAGCGGAATATCAGTAAATCAAACGGATACGATCTGGAAACAAAACCTGGAACCTATGGCGAACTATTCCGTTTCATTGTCAGTATCGCTGGCAGGCCTGCCTATAAGCCAGCCCTACTGGCTGAAACAGCCTATGTCAACCGGCTCCTATAACGTAGATGACCAAACGCTGATCGGGCAACCTCAAAATGAACCTGCACTGGAGGCCAGCTTCCGGATAGACATCCTTGGCCAGAGTTTCCTGATTAAAAAACCTGTACTGTATGACCGGACCGAACCAGCGAGAGGAGAAACGTTTGAGCCCTTCGTGATTACGCCGGAAATAACCGCTTATTGCAGTCCAGAGGTTTTGCTCTTCACAGGAAAAACCGAAAAAGACCTCACCGTAACCAGCCAGGATAAAGCGGGGCCTGCTTCCCCGGTGGTGCTTACCGGATCGCCCTATTTTGAAATCATGAATGAAGTTTCATCAAGCAATACGGTCCATAACTTTCGCATTACACCCGTCGATGGAAATCAAATGCCCGCATGGACCTGGGCAACCCGGATATCCAACGGCAAAACAGATACATTACTTCAGCGCCGTAGCATCTCCTACGCACATATTCCAAGGATAGATTATTTTAAACCGGTAAGTGCAGAGCTTGTTTCCACCGACCTGAAAATTAAGGGGACGAGGATCGGATATATCGAAGGTGCCGGCGACAAAGTACCCGATGCACTCAGGGAAATGGGGTATTCACTAACGATCATCAACGAAAATAATTTTTCTTCCTCCACGCTGCAGCATTTCGATGCGGTGATTACAGGCGTAAGGGCATATGATGTACACGACTGGCTTTTTGATAAATATGCGGTATTGATGGATTACATAAAAAACGGTGGCAACCTGATCGTGCAATACAACCGTAATAATTCAGAAGATGCAAGGACGCATATCGGGCCCTATCCATTCAGTATTTCCAATGGCAGGGTAACGGAAGAAAATGCGGCGGTGCAATTCATTCATCCGGACAATCCCATCCTGCATTATCCCAACCAGATCACGGAAAAGGATTTCGAAGGTTGGATCCAGGAGCGGGGGATCTATTTTGCCACACATGCCGATCCGAAGTACCAGGAAATTTTTTCCATGCACGACACCGGGGAACAGGATCTGCAGGGAAGTCTGATCACGACTACCTACGGGAAGGGGAATTTTACCTATACCGGATTGGTATTTTTCAGGGAACTGCCTGCAGGTGTTCCAGGCGCTTACCGTTTGCTTGCAAACCTCATTGCACAGAATCAAACCATGGATAAATAACTGCATGTTCAGAAGAAGGGAAATTGCATTTGTTATAGCAATCGTTACCGGATTGGTGGTGGGACGGGTTATTAAGAAGGTTACGATCGGCATGATCATCGGTTTGTTGCTTGGCTTGATTGCCGCCATGCTGATGGCCAGCCGTGATAATACAAAAAAATAATATGGACCCATCACCAGAAGAACGGCCGCCATTATTTAAGTCATGGAAAGCCTGGTATATACTGGTGATTGGATTTCTATTTTTTCTGATCGCTTTTTTCTATCTGTTTACTAAACATTTTTCATGAGTTCCCCCGACTGGATCGTCCTGATCGTTACGCTGATCGGGATTATCATCTACGGATTGTATAAAAGCCGGGCGGAGAAAAACCTGGAGAGTTATTTTCTGTGCAACCGTTCAGCACCCTGGCCGCTGATCCTGCTCGGTATCATGGGAACCCAGGCCAGTGCGGTTACCTTTCTTTCTGCGCCGGGTCAGGCTTATACTGACGGCATGCGTTTCGTTCAATATTACTTCGGACTGCCGCTGGCGATGGTTGTGCTTAGCGTTACGTTCGTTCCGGTGTTTCATAAGTTGAAACTGTTTACTGCTTATGAGTTCCTCGAAAAAAGATTTGACGGAAAAACGCGCACATTTACCTCACTGCTTTTTTTATTACAAAGAGGAATGTCGACCGGCATCAGCATTTCAGCACCTTCCATTATTCTCTCCTCTTTGCTCGGGTGGGATATTCTATGGACAAACATCCTGATGGGCGGCCTGCTCATTATCTACACCGTGACCGGCGGAGCCAAGGCCGTGGCTTATACACAACAACTACAGTTCATTATCATATTTGCCGGAATGCTGATGGCCGGATACATGGTGGTTCATCTCCTGCCGGAGCATGTCGGACTATCAGACGCCCTGCACATCAGCGGTAAAGCGGGTAAACTGAACGTGATCACTTCGGGCAGGAATGAAAAAGGATTTAACTGGAACGACCGTTATAATATCTGGAGCGGAATGATCGGCGGATTTTTTCTTGCCCTATCTTATTTCGGCACTGACCAGAGTCAGGTGGGCCGTTATCTTACGGCCCGTTCCACGAGGGAAAGCAAGATCGGGCTGCTATTGAATGGACTGGTGAAAGTGCCGATGCAGTTTGCGATTTTGTTACTTGGCACCCTCGTATTTTCCTATTATCAGTTTGCCAAAGAGCCCTTGTTCTTTAATCAGACCCAACTGGACCTGCTGGCAAAAACTAAATATGCGGATTCCCTAAAAATCGTGCTGAAGGCCTATGATCACCTGCAGGATCAAAAAATAGCGCAAATGAATCCTGCCGGGGGAACGCCAATCGAAAACCGTATGCAGGAAGGACTGGTGATGCAAAAAGCGCAGCAGGAACAAGTGCGCCTGAGAACTACAATCAAGCGTTGGTTAGACGATAAGTCAGTGAAAGGGGATAGTAACGATACAAACTATATATTCCTGCGTTTTGTGATTGACCATCTGCCGCGGGGCCTGATCGGATTGCTGATTGCAGTAATATTTTTATCCGCCTGGGGATCAGTAGCGGCCGCGCTGAATTCTCTTGCATCGGCTACAATCAACGATATTCATAAGCGAAGCATAAAAGTGCCTTTGTCGGTGGAGAAGGAGTATCAGTATTCGCGGTGGTATACCCTGGCCTGGGGAATATTCTGCGTCGTGATTGCTCAGCTGGCCTATAATATCGGCAACAGCCTGATAGAAGCGGTAAATGTTTTGGGATCCTTATTTTATGGCGTGATCCTCGGCATATTCCTCGTTGCCTTTTACATTAAAAAAATAAAGGCCACTCCAGTCTTCATCAGCGCCGTGGTGACCGAACTTTTCGTAATCACCATACATATCCTCAATCAGAAAGGCATTCTGGAGATCAGTTTTCTGTGGTTGAATGCGATTGGAGCGATTGGGGTGGTTTTGCTGAGCTACATGATTAATTGGTTGATGGTAGATAGTTGATGGTGGATGGACTATAGTTTTGAATTTACAATTAAATTCCATCAACCATCTACCATCCACCTCAGGAAAGCGCTTCCGCCTTCACACCATTGTAGCTTTTCTTACTCACTTCAATGAGCCGGAGCACCCTTTCCCGGATATCGTCGCGCAGGCCCTGGATTTCGTGCTCAAATACCTCATGGAGCTCATTTAACTCTTCGTTGGTCGTTCCGCGGATGCGCCGGATCTTATCCTTGAGCTGATCTGCGGAATCAGAGATTTTTTGGCGGGTTTCACTTCCTTTTGCCGGGGCGATGAGAATTCCGATCACGATACCGGATAGAGTAGCAGTAAATAATCTTTGCAAGCTCATATGCTGAAATTTTATGTTGAAAAATGATTCTATGAGTTGAATTTCAACAATCTTGCCAGGAACGGAAAGAATACCGTTGGGAGGTTCCCGCATGAACAATAAATATGAAATTGGCTATATTTGCGCCTTCATAAAATTGTCACAAAGATTTTAATTCGTCAATGAGAACTTATCTTATTACCGGGGGCGCCGGATTCCTGGGGATCAATATGACCCGTTATTTGCTGGAGCGTGGCCATAAAGTGGTCTCGCTGGACATTGCGGATTTTGATTACCCGGAAAAAAATATCATTCACGAAATAAAAGGAGATACTCGCGACCGGGCCACGGTGGACCGTTCCATGCAGGGCGTCGATTTCGTGGTCCATACGGCCGCAGCGCTTCCGCTGTACAAGAAAGAAGATATTTATTCAACGGATATCGACGGAACGCGCAACGTGTTGCAGTCCGCATTGGATAATCAAATAAAAAGAGTGGTTCATATTTCTTCCACCGCAGTTTACGGAGTTCCCGACCATCATCCGCTGGTGGAAGATGATAAAATGATTGGTGTCGGGCATTACGGTATTTGCAAAGTGAAGGCAGAAGAAATGTGTGTGGAGTTTAGAAAAAAGGGGCTTTGTGTTCCGGTCTTTCGCCCGAAATCATTTATTGGCCCGGAGCGGCTGGGCGTGTTCGGATTATTTTATGACTGGGCAAAAGACGGGAAGGGATTCCCCGTATTGGGAAGCGGGAATAATAAATATCAATTGATGGACGTGGAGGATTTCTGCGACGCGATTTATTTGTCAACCACGATCGACCGCGACAAAGCAAACGATACATTTAATGTAGGCGCGAAAGTATTTACGACGATCAAACAGGATTACCAGGCCGTGCTGGACAGGGCCGGCTTCGGAAAGAAGATCACCGGAGTCCCTGCGGGATTAGCGATCCGGGTCCTGCGCATCCTGGATAAACTTGGCATCTCGCCACTCTATCCATGGGTTTACGAAACAGCATCCAAGGACTCATTTGTATCCATAGAAAAAGCGGAACTTGTGCTTGGCTTTGCTCCCAGATTTTCCAACCAGGAAGCCCTGCTAAGAAATTACGAATGGTATATTGCAAACATGGACCATTTCCAGCAGGCAGGAACAGGGGTATCACATCGGGTTCCCTGGAAGCAGGGTGCGTTGGGTATTGTGAAGAAATTTTTCTGAGGGCTTAGGAGCAATTCTTCCTTATTGCAGTATGTATCATGATTTTCATCCTGTGAAAATTTACATTCGACCATTTAGACAATGAATAATATTCCATTTCAAGGTATCGACTGGGATTCCATTCCAAAAACCGAACACAAAGGCGAAACAGGAATATCATACTGGCAAACCCTTCAGCTCGGCGGGCTGCGCATCCGTATTGTTGAATATAGTAAAGGATATTTAGCCGACCATTGGTGCCAGAAGGGTCATATAGTGTATTGCCTCGAAGGTGAATTTATTGTGCAATTGGAAGGCAGAGAAAAAACTACGCTCGCTGAAGGCATGGGTTATGTTGTTTCGGATAACCTGAGTTCTCATCGTTCGTATTCAAAGGAGGGAGTGAAGTTGTTGATTGTGGACGGGGAGTTTTTGGGGTAAGAAATTATAGTTTCCGCAATAGTTGAAAAAAATGGGTTTAATAGTGTTTTTGTCAATAACATTACCAGACGGGTGATCATACATATATCGCACTCACGATCCCTGCCGGCATAAATGCTTTATTGGTATTATCCAGCGTGTAGCGGTCTTTGGAAATCTTATAGCTGAGCGACATGCCTGAAACGATCAGGCTTCCCTTCGGGGTCGGCAATTTCAGGGAA
>JANWIY010000095.1 GCA_025449645.1 Chitinophagaceae bacterium
AATCTGAAACATCCGTGTCATCTATTCTTGCAGAAGCCAAAAAAATGAAAGAGGAAGCGATATTGCGTGAAAGTGAGATTTTGAATATTGTTAATCTACATTGATGATCTTTCAGTTATGGGTTATGGGTTATGAGTTATGAGTTAAGGGTGATAGATAACTATTGTGAATACATCTAAAGTCCATCATCCATCACTCATAACTCATAACCCATAACTAATAAACCCTAAATTCCAATAATTAAATCCTAAAACGGAATCCCAATATTCACATACCCCATTACCCTTTTCCACTGGTCACAGTACATAGCGCTGAGTTCGAGCGGGCCCAGGGCAAAATTATAGGTGAACGTGAGGGCGTACCCCGACAGGAAATCCGGGGTCTTATAAAATTCACTCCTGCTGATAAAATTACTGAACAACACATTTGTTTTTCCTGTGAGATAAATATTTCCGAAGAGCTGATAACGCAGGCCTACCTCCATAGCAGCCAGGCTTGCAGAGTAAAAAGATCCTTCACGAAGACCGGCAAAAGTAATCTGGTTATGGAAACTATAGGTGAGGCCGCCGACTGAAAATTCATTCATGATATTGCTGCTATAACGAAAATTGATTCCCGATTGCAAATGGAAAAGCAGTGTGCTTTTTGAACTCAGTGGCGTATAGCTTTCGAAGTGAAAAAGTAGACGGGGATAAGGATTGACTGCACTTACCGTATCGATATCTTCGTTATTTGTATGGAGCTGGATATTTGGATTTTGCTTAAAGACCCAATCTCCTTCCAGCTCAGTTTCAATTCCTTTTTTCGGATATACAGGTCTGTCCAGTGAGTTATGCTTTATATAAACATAGCTTGTCGGAAAATCATTCGTGCCTTCAAATGACAATATCGATGTAATAGAAGGTTTGTAGCGTGTCCATTCAAACCGGTTTCCTACACCCAGGGTAAGGTTTCTGTTGGTAGAATAGCCCATCCGGATATCTGAAACAAAATAGTTCTCGTTATAAATTCCCGCTTCCCTGGTGTTCGTATAGGAAGTGATATTGAACTGGTCGAACTGGGTGGTTAGCGCAAGAGCAAATTTTCTTCCCCTGCCCAAATACTGGATGTGCTGCCCCCGTATCCTGAAATTTTCTCCGATATCAACAGTAGCCAGGCTTCGTGAACTGGGAGTAAAGAAATCACGGCTGGTTAAATTCAGAATGGCGCTGATGCCGCTGAACTGGTTATAGTGAAGTGAGACTTTTCCGAAGGTGAGCGGATTCTCTGAAACATCAAAAATGATCTTTGATCCCTTCCCCGGTTGGGAGACCAGGGAGTAAACAATCCGGTTATAATAGCGGGTTCCTTCTTCACGGCGGATCATGTCGGAGAGATTTTTTGCCGTGTATTTGCGGTGGGTCAGCAGTCCTGTGGTATGGATGAAAAAATTCTGGGTGGTATGATAAAGGCCTCTGACCTCGAAGTCGGTAATCAACACGGAATCCTCGTTCTGCAAAGGTCTTCCATGACCAGGCGCTCCATAGATTAAATTCAGGGAGTCTGCCAGCCGCTTCAGTTGGGGATATAATTTTCTGCCCTCTTCCACGCCGGCTTCTATGATTTCATCCGCCTGCGAAAAACTGGCCATATTGAATTTATCCAAAGGGGTCTGCACATAAATATCGCAAAGGGGCACTTCTGTTTTTGTATCTTCTGCTTCACGGAAAAAAGCAACCTGCAGTAAAACCTGTAATGCATTGTTCAGTTTGTATGCTTCCATCAGGCCCGCAGAAACATTGCTTCCGATGATAATCTGAGCGCCCATTTCCTTCACATCTTTAACGGGGAAATTTCGTACCACTCCGCCGTCTACTAATCTTTTCCCATTGTAATCCACAGCAGTGAAAACAGATGGGATGGCCATGCTGGCGCGAACAGCCGATACCAGTTCTCCACTGTCCAGCACCACCGCCTGACCTGTGGAAAGATCGGTGGCAATGCATTTGAATGGAATGGGAAGACGACTGAAATCCTTGATCTGATGAACCGGAAATAAAAGTTCCGAAAATTTTATCCAGAGCTCCTGACCTTCAAGTACACCGGTATTTAAGCGGAAAAAATGACTGACCCAGGGAAGTTCAAGGTCGTACTTGCCGTATTCGTCTTTTTCTTCCATGATGATTGTTCTCAGGGATAGTTGGTTGGAAAGCATCTGGTCCCAATCTATTTTCCGGGCAATTTTTTCAATGGAATCAGCGGAATATCCAGCAGCGTAAAGAGCCCCAATAATGCTGCCCATACTTGTGCCGGTAACATAGTCAATAGAAAGTCCGGCAGAATCGATGGCTTTCAAAATCCCGATATGCGCCAGACCTTTTGCGCCACCGCCGCTGAGGGCAAGTCCGATTTTAGGTCTTGTAATTAAATTTGAAGGGGTTTGTGCAGCAGCACCAAAGACAAGCAGGCATAAAAAAAAGCCTGAAAAAAAACAGATTCTGCCAACGGTACGAAAAAACGATAGGCGATTAATGATTGAAAAGCATTTTGGATAAAATTACTGAAACCCGTGGAGGATTCAATATCTGCTTTAGCCTTGGGATTCCTCCAGCGCAATGAGCTTTTCCAGAGCGGCATCGTATGCGATGCCCGCTTCAGTCAAAGCCAGCTCCGCATTTTTATATGCGTTTTCCGCTTCGGTGAAGGTCTTTTTATCGGCATAGACCTCCGGCTCGGTGAGCCTGAGTTCCAGTTTTACGCATTCTTCCTTCAAGACCCTGATCTTCCCGTCCAGCTGATCTACGATGCGCTGTTGTTTTTGAAGTAGTTTTTTCGCCTCCTTATTTATTGGCTGCTGAATCACCGGTGATTTGACCGCTTCCGGTTTTTCATTTTTCTGTTTGCCTGCTGCAGGTTTCATCTGCGCGCTCATTCTCTTGTTCCATTCCACCCATTCTTCATAAGGTCCCTTGAATTCCTTGATCTTTCCATTGTCTATTTCCCAGATCTTATTTGCTGTTTTGGAAATAAAATACCGGTCATGACTCACCAGGATATAACTTCCTTCATATTTATTCAGTGCTTCAGCAAGCAGTTCGCAGGAGTGGATATCAAGATGGTTGGTGGGCTCATCCAGTATTAAGAAATTTGCTTTCCCGGCAATGGTTTTCGCAAGCGCAACCCGCGCTTTCTCTCCGCCACTCAATACCCGGATCTTTTTTTCTACATCGTCACCGGAAAATAAAAAGCAGCCCAGGAGTGTTCGCAGTTCGAGTTCATTCTTCTGGCTGCCGCACATTTTCATCTCCTCAAGCACTGTATGATTAATGTTCAGGGATTCAAGCTGGTGCTGGGCATAAAAACTTTCCTCCACATTATGACCCCAGTTGCGTTCACCGGAAAAAGGCTCTGTGCCGGCAATAATGCGCAGAATAGTAGACTTGCCTTTCCCATTGGCGCCGATCAGTGCAATTTTATCGCCGCGGTCAATTTCTGCATTCGCGTGATCAATAATCCCTATATCACCGAAATGCTTGCCAACATCCTTTAATTCAACCAGCACTTTACCCGGGTTCTTGTCAATCCGGAATTGAATCCGCATATCCGGTCTTTCCAATTCCACATTTTCAATACGGTCGAGCTTTTCAAGCCGTTTCATGGCCGACTGCGCAGCGGCTGCCTTGGTGGCCTTTGCACGGAAACGCTCTATGAATTTCTCCTGCTGCCGGATATAGTCCTGCTGGTTTTCGAAAGCCCTGTGTTGAAGGGAGATGCGCATCTCTTTTTCTTTCTCATAAAAGGAATAATTACCATTATAGAAATGCAGGTTTTGTTGATATAGCTCAACGATTTCGGTGACCATGCGATCCAGGAAAAATTTATCATGACTTACGATCACGACGGATCCAGGGTAGTGCTGCAGGTATTTTTCCAGCCACTCAATCGACGGAAGATCCAGGTGATTCGTGGGCTCATCCAGCAAAAGAAGATCAGGTTTTTGAAGGATCATTTTGGCCAGGAGAACCCGCATCCGCCAGCCACCGCTGAATTCACGAAAGGGTCGCTGCAGGTCGCTGGTTGAAAACCCTAATCCCTGCAATACCTCTTCTGTTTTATGATGGATCGCATATCCGTCGAGCAAATCCATCTCGTGCAGATTGTCGGTATACCTGATCAATAGTTCTTCTGCAGACTCACCGTTTTTGTGATTTTCGGCTTCCAACTCGCGGGCCAGATCTTCGAGTTCCTTTTCAAGCGTCAATACTTTGTCAAATGCACCCATGGCCACTTTGAGTATGGAGTCGCCGGTGTCGAAACTCAGCAGGTCCTGATGAAGGTAGCCAATGCTTATGTTCCGGCTCCGCTCTACATTTCCCGATGTGGGAGAATATTCACCGGCAAGTAATTTTAACAGGGTGGACTTACCTGTTCCATTATAGCCGATGAGGCCGATATGCTCATTGGGTTGTATATGCCATGTGGATTCTTCCAGGATGGTCCGCGCACCGAATTCAAACCTAACATGCTGCAATCCTGCTAACATAATCTTTCTATGAGGATTAAATCAAACGCGCAAAAGTAAAACAAATGTTTTTACAATTATCTTTGATTAAATTCTATTCATGAAGAAGGCCCTGTTACTGGTGCTGGTTTTAGCGGCTGCACTTGCAATCACCTACCTGCTTTTACGCAGGAGCAGTCCGGCAGAAACGGTTGAAAAAAGAGATGAACCTTTATCCGTTTCTTCAAACAGTGCTGCATTTACCCGTTCCTTTTCTGCCGTAATGGATAATTACTATAAACTAAGCGATGCATTTGTGGATTGGGATACCGTAGCCATCAGAGCAAGATCAAATAAATTAGCCATTAGTGTTGATAGTCTGCATCTGAAACAGTTGAAAGCCGATACGGCGGTAGTTGAAACTGCAGAAAACCTGGTACAGTCTATTTTAGGAGAAATCACCGGCCTGAACGGTGAAACCTTGATGGAGGAGAAAAAAAGGGAGCTCAATATGATCACAGATGAACTGTATAGCCTGATCCGGACAGTGAGATACGATGGCGGCGTAATTTATCACATGCGGTGTCCCATCGCTTTCAGAGATTCCTCGGAAGGATATTGGCTCAGCCCCAATGACAAGGTAGTTAATCCTTACATGGGTAAAAATCATCCTGTGTACAAGGACAAAATGCTTGGCTCCGGTGAAGTAAGTGACTCCATCCACTTTGCCGTGACACAATAACTCCTATAAAGTCAAACATTTGCCATGAGAAAATTCTTGTTCCTACCGATCTTATTATTTACTGCAGGACTATGTGCCCAGAATGAAAAGCAGGACGAGGCCATGCTGGCCAAAATCCGCAATGAAGGAATGAATCATTCCCGGGTGATGGACATTGCTTTTTACCTGATTGACGCGAACGGACCCCGTTTGATGCAGTCGCCAGGTTATTTCAAGGCAGCCAACTGGGCGAAATCAAAACTGGATTCATGGGGATTGGTGAATACGGCCCTGGAACCATGGGGTCAATGGGGTAAGGGATGGGAGCTGGAAAAATTTTATATTGCCATCACTGCTCCCTATTACAAGCCTGTGATCGGTTTTCCAAAAACTTTTACATCCGGCACCAATGGGCTTACTCATGCGTCGGTGGTTTTGATGGACGTAAAGGACTCATCCGGTTTGCCTTCTTACAAAGGCCAGCTGAAGGATAAAATTGTCCTCCTGGTCCGTAACGATTCGCTTCCGCTGGGCTTCAGTCCCGATGCGAAAAGGTATACAGATGATGAACTCAATAAACTCAGTGCATTTGATCCCAAAGCGCCTGTAACGCGGAATGGGGAAAATGGAAATTTTCCTGATGCCGCCAGATTGCTTACCCTCGCAAAGGACTTTGCAAAATCCGAGGGCGCCGTTTGCATGTTAAGCACGAGTACAAGAAATACAGACGGTACTGTATTTGTGCAGAACGGTACCAGCTATACGCCGGAAACTCCTGAAACATTTAATGATGTTGCGCTCGCTTACGAGGATTATATGACCATTCAACGTATTCTTCAGCACCATATGCCGGTGGAAATGGACCTCGAACTGCGTACAAAAGTATATGCCCAGGACCAGCGCGGATATAATGTTGTCGGAGAAATAAAGGGAACTGATAAAAAACTGAAAGATCAGCTGATCATGATTGGTGCGCACCTTGATTCCTGGCAGGGCGCAACGGGAGCAACGGATAACGGTGCCGGAAGTGTTGTGATGCTTGAAGTCATGCGAATCCTGAAAACCGTTGGCTTCAATCCGCGCAGGACCATCCGCATAGCGCTTTGGGGAGGTGAAGAAACTGGATTGCACGGATCGAAGAACTACGTGAAAAATCATTTTACTGACACGGTGACCAGAAAATATAATGCAGAAGGAGATAAGCTTTCGGTATACCTGAATCTTGACAATGGTACAGGAAAGATCCGCGGAATTTATCTTCAGGGAAATGAGGAAGCAAAACCCATTTTTGCAAAATGGTTCGAACCATTTCACGATTTGGGCGCCTCCACCCTCACTTTAGAAAACACCGGTGGAACCGACTTCCTGTCATTTGATGCCATCGGCCTGCCTGGTTTTCAATTCATTCAGGATCCTATGGAATACGGCAGCCGGACCCATCATAGCAATATGGATACTTACGATCACCTGAGCGGAGAAGACCTTAAACAGGCGGCTACCATCATCGCCAGTTTTGTTTATGACGCAGACAGGATGGATGAAAAAATGCCCAGGAAAATTAAAAATTAAAAAGGATCGTCTTTGGGGTGAATCCAGAGGCTACTCTATTTTCTTGTATTTAAAATTGATCACGGCGTTCTGCTGCTCGGTAGAAACGATACGAACTTCATATTTCTTATCGCCGTCACGCACTACCAGCAGAGAGGTATTCGGTGGAATATCACCCAGGTTGTCGGCAGTCATAACCAGTTTGTGCAACTGACCTGAAGCTTCAACATGAATGGTGGCTTTTACAGGCACGTCCGAAATACGGGCTTTAGAAACGATTAGTTTATTATCATAATAAACCGAGACCGTATCATTGTCAATCGCTCCGTCATCATAGATATCAAGATTCACATCTGTATTATTTACAGTGATTTCCCTGACCAGTTCATTGGATCTGCTGGAAATCACATAGGGTGTAATAACCGCC
Source organism: Chitinophagaceae bacterium (assembly GCA_025449645.1). Taxonomy (GTDB): domain Bacteria; phylum Bacteroidota; class Bacteroidia; order Chitinophagales; family Chitinophagaceae; genus Puia. Next base: position 7,177 of record JANWIY010000095.1, read on the forward strand.
ATTGATTTCTGATCAATTTTTAAGCTGCTTTCGCTGGGTGCAGGTGTTTGCTCAGGGACAAGCGTTAGTGATTTTTTCTCCGGTATGGGCAAAGGTTTGGGCCTGGAATTCGGCGCTGTTTTAGCAACAGATTTGTCCGGCGGGTTTTTCTTTGCTGTTCCAGGTTTTTTCGTCGCAGCCCGGGCAGCAGCAGCAGCGTGCAATTCATTTTCTTTTTTCTCCAGAAAGGATTCTTTATGGAAATCGGATTCATTTACTTTATGCAAAAAAATACTGCCATTTCCGCATCCAGATAAGGAATCGTGCGTGCTCGCGCTGGTATAATTTCCCTGAAGAAATTCATCGTCTCCCAGTCTGGAATATTGCAGAAAGCAGGTCATAATGCAAACATCGCCTCCCGCCATCCTGACTTCCAGGATTTTCAATTCCCGCAGAACGATTTTTTTTGTTTTGGGATTAACCGTTCCGGAAGCTTCGGCCTTACCGTAAAATTGTGCATTCTTATATGAGTAGGTTACGGCCTGAAAGATATCGCGCGTTTGCGCAATCTGCACTTCTATTTTGTAACGGTCATCATAACCCGTCAGCCGCTCAAAACCTTCATTGGATCTGAAATGTCCCCGCCAAATACCGGTTATATCCTGAGCATGAATCAGGGCAGGGGCCAGGGAGGTCAGCAACAGGAAAAATCGAAAATGAAAGTTCCTCTTTTTCATACACTGGCAAATTATTGAATATTTTATTCTATGCAACCCATCGAAAAGTTATTCTGGCAAGAGTTTGTTAATTTTGCAACCCTTAAACGGGTTATATATAGTTTCAAATGATCAAAATTACTTTACCCGATGGGGCGGTCAGGGAATTTGAAGAAGGAACCACATCCATGCAGGTAGCTAAATCCATCAGTGAAGGGCTGGCCAGGAAGGTGATCGCCGCTTCGGTCAACGGGGAGGTATGGGATGCAGGCCGTCCGCTGCCTGCGGAAGCCAGTCTCCGCCTGCTGACCTGGCATGATGCCGGGGGGAAATCTGCCTTCTGGCATTCCTCCGCTCACCTGATGGCAGAAGCTGTAGAAGAACTCTTTCCCGGTGCTAAATTTTGGGTTGGTCCGGCCGTCGAGAACGGATTTTATTACGATATGGATCTTGGCGGCAGGCAGATTACTGAAGAAGACCTCCGCCGACTTGAAGTTAAGATGAATGAGCTGGCAGGAAAGAACAGTGTCTTTGTGAGGAAGGCTGTTTCCAAAGCAGACGCCTTAAAATATTTCGGGGAGAAAGGGGACGAATACAAAATGGATCTGTTACAAAATCTGAAAGACGGGGAGATTACTTTTTATACCCAGGGGAATTTTACTGATCTATGCCGGGGCCCTCATATCCCTGATACTGGATTGATTAAAGCGATAAAGCTGACGAATATTGCGGGCGCCTATTGGAAGGGAGACGAAAAGAACAAGCAACTCACCCGGATTTACGGAATAAGTTTCCCTTCTAAAAAGGAGCTGGACGAATACCTGCTTATGGTGGAAGAAGCCAAAAAAAGGGACCATCGAAAGCTTGGAAAAGAAATGGGCATTTATATAATGGATGATGATGTTGGGCCCGGCTTGCCTTTATGGATGCCGAATGGAACGATCATTATCGAAGAGTTGGAAAAATTAGCCAAGGAAACCGAGCTGGAAGCGGGTTATCTCCGGGTGGTGACTCCTCATATTGCAAAGGAAAGCCTTTACCTGACGAGTGGCCATTTACCTTATTATAAAGACAGTATGTATCCTCCAATGGAACTGGAAGGTGTGAAATACTATCTCAGAGCGATGAATTGCCCTCACCACCACAAGATTTTTGCGGCAGAACCCAGAAGTTATAAAGACCTTCCTTTAAGGCTTGCGGAGTATGGTACCTGCTATCGTTATGAGCAAAGTGGAGAATTATTCGGGCTGATGCGCGTCCGGTGCCTGCACATGAACGATGCACATATCTATTGCAGCAGGGAACAATTTTCACAGGAGTTTCAGGCGGTAAATGCCATGTATCTCAAATACTTCGGGATTTTTGGCATTGAAAAATTTGTAATGAGGCTGAGCCTGCACGATCCTGCCAGGCTTGGAAAGAAATATGTCAACGAGCCTGAGCTATGGCTGGAAACTGAGGCCATGGTAAGGAAAGTGCTTATAGAAACAGGAACACCCTATGTGGAGGTTCCGGATGAAGCCGCGTTTTACGGGCCAAAAATTGATGTCCAGGTCTGGAGCGCCATCGGCCGCGAGTTTACGCTGGCCACCAACCAGGTGGATTTTGCGCAGGGCAGAAGTTTTAAGCTGGAATATACCAAACCGGATAATCACCCGGAAACGCCCCTGATTATTCACAGGGCTCCACTGGGTACCCATGAGCGCTTTATAGGGTTTTTACTGGAACATTATGCAGGGAAATTCCCCTTGTGGTTAGCGCCGCAACAGGTTAAATTACTGCCGATAAGCGACAAATTTTTACCCTATGCACAAACTGTTCTTGAATCCCTTAAAAAAGCAGATATTCGCGCAGGCATTGATGAGCGCAGCGAGAAAATAGGGAAAAAAATACGCGATACGGAACTGGCGCGTATCCCCTACATGCTGGTCATTGGTGAAAAAGAAATGAATGAGCAGAAAATTTCTGTACGCCGGCAGGGAAAAGGAGATTTGGGGATTCAGGATCTGGAGACATTCATTAGGAATACGAAAACAGAAATTACTTTAAGAACCGGAACATAAAAAACAAACAGGATTCTGGTCTTAACTATCGTTCACTTAAAAACAATAAATGGCATTTCCACCGAGACCTCCAAGAGGTACTTTTAATCCCCGTTTCAGAAAAGAACAGCAACAGGAACACCGCACAAATAATATGATCCGTGTGCCGCAGGTCAGGCTGGTAGGAGAAAACGTAACGGTAGGCGTTTATACGATTCAGGAAGCACTAAAGATGGCCCAGGATCAGGCCCTCGACCTTGTGGAGATATCGCCCAATGCAGATCCTCCGGTTTGTAAAGTCATCGACTATAATAAATTCCTTTACGAAAAGAAGCGTAAGGAAAAGGAAATGAAAGCCAAGAGCAAGGCTTCAGAAGTTAAGGAAATCCGGTTTACGCCGAATACAGATGATCACGATTTCGACTTTAAGGCAAAGCACGCTGAAAAATTCCTGAAAGACGGAGACAAAGTAAAAGCATATGTGCAGTTTAAGGGCCGTGCGATCCAGTTCAGGGAACGCGGAGAACTGCTCCTTCTGAAATTTGCAGAACGTCTGAATGAATTTGGCGTCCTGGAAGGTATGCCCAAGATGGAAGGCAAAAGGATGCTGGCTATCTGGGCTCCCAAATCCCAGAAGAAGAAGACCTGATCCGGAAAAAGCCTTACTCCTATTCAGGGCAATATGGTGCATGGACATAGTAATTATCGGCTCAGGAAATGTGGCAACTGTGGTCGGCCGAAAAATCCGCGCCGCAGGTCATCACATTATCCAGGTATTCAGCCGGCAAAAAGAACGTGCCTCGCTTCTTGCTTCCCTGCTGGAGGCGGAGCCGATTAATTCCTTCGATGAGATAAAAAAAACGGACCTGATCCTGCTGGCCGTCCCGGATAACGCCTATGGTCCCCTGATCACTAAAATGCCTTTTACCGATGCCTTCCTGCTTCACACGGCAGGATCCTTGCCGCTGGACATGTTAAGAAGCAAAAGTGCCCGATATGGTGTTTTATATCCTTTGCAAACATTACGTCAGGAGTTGGATACCATTCCAGGTTTTCCCTTGCTTATTGATGCCAATGACGAAGAAAATTTGCTTGAACTGGAAAAATTTGCAGCAGGATTGAGTAAAACGGTCATTCGCGCTAAGGATAAAACACGCCTGAAATATCATCTGGCAGCCGTGATCGTCAGCAATTTTACCAATCATTTATTTGCTCTTGCAGAAGATTATTGCCGCAAAGAAGAAATTTCTTTTTCGTTGTTGCAGCCATTGATTGAAGAAACCGTGCACCGGCTGGAAACGAATTCTGCTGCTGGATTACAAACCGGACCCGCCGTCCGCAACGATACAAATACCATGGAAAAACACAGATTGCTGCTAAAAAAGTATCCGGAACTCTTGCCCTTGTACAACCAGCTGAGCAGGAGTATACGGCGGAGAGCAATGTGAAAATGTGAAAATGCTAATTTGAAAATTTGAAAATTAATAAAAATTTTTCAGGAACAAATTACTCATTAATTCCATAACCAATACTTTTGCAGCAGATGTACCAGGCATTTTCAAATTTTCAAATTTTCATATTAGCACATTAGCATTTTCACATTAGCACATTAACCCCATGGCTGACCACGAACGCAACCTGCTCTCATCCTTCAAGCCAATTACTTGTTTTGTATGTGACATGGATGGGGTGTTGACAGACGGGAATATACAAGTGTTTGAGACGGGCGAACAAGTGAGAACTATGAATGTAAGGGACGGATATGCTCTTCAACTCGCGGTGAAAAAAAAATATCAGGTTGCGGTCATTTCCGGCAGCAAGGGCTTTGGCGCAAAAAACAGGCTGTTGCAACTCGGCATAGCGGATGTGTTTCTCCAGGTTACAGACAAAAAACAGGCAATAGAAGAGTACCTTAACAGACAGCGGTCTTCCTGGAAAGAGCTTCTGTATATGGGCGACGATATTCCTGACTATGCAGTGATGAAAATAGCCGGACTCGCCTGCGCACCCGCTGATGCTGCACCTGAAATAATACAGATCGCAAAGTATATTTCTCCCTTCCGGGGTGGCGGCGGTTGCGTGCGGGATGTAATTGAGAAAGTTCTCAGGCTGCATGCAAACTGGGATCTTGAAACCTCAATTCCTTCCCGGTAATAAGCGGCAAATCCATCCAACATGAAACCAAATGCAGCCATCGCTTTTTTACGTCTGATCCGGTGGCCAAACCTTTTGTTTATCGCCATTACGCAGTGGCTGTTTTATTATTGCATATTACTGCCCAGTTTTTATATAGCGAACCCGCCCCGCGAGAATATATTAAATCATTATGATTGCCTGCTCTTAAGCATTTCCTCGATATTGATCGCTGCGGCAGGATATATCATCAACGATTATTTCGATTTGCATATAGATCGTGTGAATAAGCCTGAGAAAATTGTGGTGGAAAAGATCATCAAGAGAAGATGGGCTATCATCTGGCACTGGATTCTATCTTCACTGGGGGTGATTATCGGATTTTATCTTTCCTGGAAATTGAGAAATATCTTTATAGGTCTTTCCAATCTGGCATGTGTTCTTCTGTTATGGTTTTATAGTACAACTTTCAAGAAGAAATTACTCCTGGGGAATATCCTGATTTCGTTTCTTACGGCCTGGGTAATCCTTGTCATGTATTTATGCGAATTCCGTGTACACAGGTTTATAAATCCGGAATACCATGCGGCGCTTTCCAGGGTGTACAAATTTGCAATCTTATATGCATCATTCGCCTTTATAATTTCCCTTGTGCGGGAAGTAATAAAGGATATGGAAGACCTGGAAGGAGACGCGCGCTATGGACGCAGGACTATGCCGGTAGCCTGGGGAATTAACGCATCCAGACTTTTTGCCACAAGCTGGCTGATGATGCTGCTGATTGCCCTGGTGGGTATCCAATTTTATATATTACAATACCGATGGTGGCTGGTGGTTATTTTTTCGACCTTATTTATCATCTTGCCCGTTCTCCGGGTGATTGTAAGAATAAACAAGGCAAATGGTCCCGCGGATTTTCACAGGCTGAGCGGCATCATCAAGACCATTATGCTCATGGGAATTCTTTCCATGATCTTATTAAAAATCTACACTTCATGGATCGGATAATCCTTGCCTCAGCTTCACCACGCCGAAAGCAATTGCTGGATTGGGCGGGTCTTTCATTTGATGTGATTCCCGCTGATGCAGATGAAACCATTCCCTCGGGTTTAACGTTAGAGGAAATTCCCATAGAGATTGCACGCCGGAAAGCAGCAATGGTGCAAGCCAAAATCGAACCAGGACGCATTATCCTTGCCGCAGATACGCTCGTTGTTGTTGATGAGAATGTGATCGGTAAGCCGGTTGACCGGACCGATGCACTGCGTATGTTACTTCTTCTCTCCGGAAGAATACACCATGTCATCACGGGCGTTTTAATAACGGACTCAAAAAAAGAAGTTGCATTTACGGAAACTACTGAGGTATGGTTTCACAAATTGGAAATTTCCGGAATTGAATATTATGTTGATCATTATCAACCATACGATAAAGCCGGAGCCTACGCAATTCAGGAATGGATCGGCGTTACCGGTATCCGGTCGATCCGCGGAGATTTTTATAATGTGATGGGTCTTCCTGTAAGCCGCGTTTTACAACAGCTTAAAATGTTTTCCTGAGGACTTCAAAGTGTTTTCCCTTATATACCCCCTGTTTTTCTCCGCTGCCTTTTTTCGTTTTTGTTCTTTTCCCTGACTGATTCTCATTTTATTTTTGAACCGCCTGATGATCCTGGTTTTGTTTATGCATAGCAATTCACATGCGGGGCAGGCTGGACAATGACTGAAAAACTACTCCAGTTCATCTGGAAATACCGGTACTTTAACCATCAGGGACTGACACTGACCACGGGAGAACCGGTTTGGATTGAATATTCCGGGGAAGAAAATCAAAATCAGGGCCCGGATTTTATGAATGCCAGAATAAGGATTCTGGATACATGCTGGGTGGGAAATGTCGAGCTCCATCTCTTTTCTTCTGGCTGGATCAAACACGGTCATGCTCCTGATAAAAATTACCGGAATGTCATTTTGCATGTAGTCTGGAAGCAGGATCCGGCAGAAATGTCTAGGAATATACCACAGCTGGAATTATTTCACCGCGTACCCCGGATTATGCTGGAAACTTATGAAGGTTGGATGAAGAATCATGCATTTGTGCCTTGCGAACGCACCCTGAAGGAGCCGGAAATAAATATTTGGAATGCCTGGAAGCAGACCTTGTTATTGAAAAGATTAGACCGGAAAATGATTCTTATCCTGCGTTCCCTGCGATCGAACCATTATCATTGGGAAGAGCAACTCTGGTGGATGATCGCCGGTAATTTTGGAATGAAGGTAAACGCAACAGCTTTCGAAGCTGTAGCCAGAAGCATACCCTATACGCTGCTGGCCAAGCACCGGCAACAACTCATCCAGCTGGAGGCCATATTATTTGGCCAGGCCAACCTGTTGGAATCGGATTTCAGCGAAATGTATCCGGTCATGTTGAAAAAAGAATATCATTTTTTAAAGAGAAAATACGGATTAAAAAAAGTTTTTGAACAGGTACACTTCCTCAGAATGAGGCCGGAGAACTTTCCGACCATCCGCCTTTCACAGCTTGCGGCATTTTGTATGGACTCCGGTAACTTATTTGCCTGGATCCTTCAATGCAGTTCTCTTGCTGAAATTCGAAGAAAATTTGCGCCTGCAGCAAATGATTACTGGTTTTATCATTATGTATTTGATAAAGAATCCAGGTTCAAAGAAAAAATCCTGGGCAGGGCAACAGGTGAGCGCATCATCATCAACAGTGTGATTCCATTATTGTATACCTACGGAAGCCTGTACCCGGATAAATCTTTCAGGCAAAAGGCGATATCCTGGATGCAGGAAATCCGCGCTGAACAAAATGAGATTCTTTCCGGTTGGAAGCTGCTTGGAATCAGGATCGGATCGGCTGCAGAATCGCAGGCCCTGCTGGAACTTAAAAATGAATTCTGCCAGCAAAGAAAATGTCTGGATTGCGATATCGGAAGATACCTGCTCAGAGCACAGGGGAAAAAACCAGACTGAATTACAGGCAGCTATTGCGCCGTTATAACGACGGGCCAATTATAATTGACCTCAACCTCAATTTCGGGATTGATACTATATCTCACCGGGCAGGTATTTCCAGCCCTCTCGAGGATAAGGCGCTGCTTTTCCGTAATCTGCAGGGTATCTGGGAAATGAAAATGCAGCTGGATACCCCCGATACGCCGGGGATCCGGCTTCATGAGTTTCTGGATTTCTATAATGGTATTCTTCAAATCTACATTCAAGTCCCGCGCCTTCATGCCCATGATGGTGAGCATGCAGTTTCCAAGTGCAGTGGCTACAAGATCTGATGGCGAAAACTTTTCTCCTTTACCCTGATTGTCAACCGGAGCATCGGTTTCTATCTGCGTCCCGGAAGCAAGATGCCGGGCAACCGTTCTGAGTTCCCCCTCGTAAATAACAGTAGAGGTCATGTATTTTTCCATAAATTTACAGCAGTAATCTTTATCATGGCATTAAAAAGGTTGTTCTTCCTGGTTTGCTTTTCCATGGCCACAATTTCTCTTTTTGCCCAGCAATCCCCGCCGCCAGACTATAATTCAAGCCGTAACACGGCCCGAAAAGACCGCATTAATCGTTTGATGAAGATGGAGGAGGAGGGCGACCTGATTTTTGATCACCACAGCGTTTTTGGTTTAAAGATCGCTACGGATGGATATGGCATTTTTTATGAAAGGGGAAAATTCATTACAGCAAAAAGGACAAGGCTCCTCCAGTTTGAATTGAATGAAAAGAAGGACCCTAAAGACCATAAAGTGGCTGTTGGCGGATTTAACGGGTACACCCTGAATTCCATTGCTATCGGGCGGCTCAATAATTTTTACCAATTCAAGGCCGCAATTGGCGAGCAATATCTTGTAGGTGGTAAAGGGAACAAAAATGGAGTAGCGGTAACCGCTCTATATAGTGGCGGCGTTTCGGCGGGAGTGCTGAAACCTTATATTTTACACGCTTACAAGGCTCAGGGCGACGAATCCTTGTTTGAAAGTACTTATCCGACCATTCTGGACAGCGGCTACCTGGTCAATGATGCCGAAGGTCTTGGCGGAGGCTGGAGCAAACTGAGCTTCAAACCGGGACTCAACGCAAAAGCTGCCCTCCGCTTCGATTATGGACGTTTCAACCAAAATATCACAGCCATTGAAGTCGGCGGAACCGCAGAATTCTATTTCAGCAAGATTCCCCTCATGTATCTCGTTCCACAGAAGCAGTTGTTTTTCAACGCCTACGTGAGCATTATGTTTGGCCGGAGAAAGTGACTATTTTTGCACTTTCCTTATCATCATGCAAGAACTTCCCGTCCTCGACCATACGGATCAGCGGAAAAACTCCGAAAAAAAACCTTCCTGGCTCAGGGTAAAACTCCCCATCGGGGAGAGCTACAAACAGGTCCGCAACCTGGTCGACCAGCATAAGCTCCACACCATCTGCGAAAGCGGAAATTGTCCGAATATGGGTGAATGTTGGGGTGCCGGCACGGCAACCTTTATGATCCTCGGAAATATCTGTACCCGCAGTTGCGGTTTTTGTGCCGTTGCAACCGGCCGGCCATTGGCAGTGGACTGGGACGAACCCCAGCGCGTAGCAGAAGCCATTCTCCTCATGAAAGTAAAACATGCTGTGATCACGTCCGTGGACCGGGATGAGATCAAAGATGGAGGCAGCATTATATGGCAGAATACCATACGCGCCATAAAATCCCTGAACCCGGGGACCACCCTAGAAACCCTGATACCCGATTTTAAGGGTGAGGGAGAAAATATTCAGCGGATCATTGATGTTGCGCCTGAGGTGGTTTCTCATAATATCGAAACAGTGGAACGATTAACCAAGCAGGTTCGTATTCAGGCGAAATACTGGCGAAGTATGCAAACGCTTCATTTATTGAAGAAAGGAGGCATGCGGACAAAGAGTGGAATTATGCTGGGACTCGGAGAAAGCAAACATGAAGTGATCCAAACGCTCAGGGACCTTGTTGGCAGCGGAGTAGATGTGGTAACTCTGGGCCAGTACCTGCAACCAACCAAAAAACACTTGCCGGTAGTACGGTTTGTCCATCCGAATGAATTTGCTGAATACCGGGATATCGGCTATGGGTTAGGTCTTGACTTTGTGGAGAGCGGCCCGCTGGTTCGTTCTTCCTATCACAGCGAAAAACATGTAATACCGGGATTTGGAAGAAATCAATGGGTGAAAGAGAAAACTGAAGCATAACAGCCCATGGTTATTTTCCCCTGGCATGATTTTTAATCTCATTATGATGCCGGTTCTTACCGGAGATTCTTAAAAAATCATAAATGCCGGTTTCATGAAAAGATTTTTCTTTATACTGCTTTGTTCGGGATTACTTTTCTCCTGCGCGCCTTCACGCAATATTCCAAGGCCGCCTCATCCGCCAGTACCGCCAGGGGCTCCGGCACCGTAATAAGGCTGATGGCAGTAACGTTGATAGTTGACGGTTTATGGGATTTCTATGCGGTTTTAAAACCTATAATAATCCGCATCAGCTGTAAATCCTCCTTTCTGTTTCCGGACTTTTTTGAACATCCGTCATCCGTCAACTGCTTCACGCCATTTCCCATACCAGCGCGCTTGCACCCAAAATGGCTGCATCGGACTCGCGGAGATGGCTTACAAGGATCTTTACCCGGTTCTGGAATACCTGGATCAGGTTGGCTTCCATATGTTCTCTTGTAGGCTTAAGGATAAGATCGCCCGCCTTGGTCAACCCACCGAATAATATGATTGCTTCGGGGCTGGAGAACATTACAAAATTGGCCAGGGCCATTCCGAGAATCTTACCGGTATATTCAAATATTTCTTTTGCGATCGCATCGCCAAGCATGGCCGCGTCATACACTTTCCGGGAATCAATTTCATCAACGGGAATTTGCCTGAGTGAACTTTCTGTATTCGTTTTGGAAAGCACTTCTTTTGCTGTGAGTGTGACGCCGGTGGCTG
>JANWIY010000096.1 GCA_025449645.1 Chitinophagaceae bacterium
ACCTGCACCGATATCGCGGAAAGGAACGCGCACAAAGGGTTCAAACTGAATACTGAATCCCCTGCCGAGATCATGCTCAATACCGGCTGACAAATTGCCGACGGCAAACCAGTAATTCATATGCGTATCATTTTCATTTGGCCACGCATAGGAACGACCTCCATCATGAAAATAGTAGGTGTATTCCTGGCTTCGCAACAGGTATGAAGATAGGCCGCCGTTCACAAAAAGCCGGTTCTTTCCATTCTGATTGAAATCATAGCGCACGGTGAGTGGTATTTCGTATATATCACAGGTTCCGTTCACCGATTCAATATGTGGAAATGCAGCGGCGGAGGGGTTTATACTGGCATTTGCGGGCTGTGGTGGCTGGGGTTGAAATTTCTTCCCTTCGGCCCAGTAATACTTAGTAGTTAAGGTTATTCCGGTATTTACAGAAATCCGGCCGGTCAGATAGTATCCGATGGAAATCCCCAGGTTATTACTAAGCTGATCGTTTGTCATGCCGCCTGCACTGGTATAATCCGGGCCCATGATCATTCCGAATACCAGCGAACGGTCAATCTGTAATGATTTGGACTGCGGAGCTTGCTGTGATTCCTTTGAATCTGCCAATCGGTTTAGGGATGCATCGTTACCACTCACCAGCGGATGATCATTTGAAAAGATCAGTGAAGGCAGCTCATATGCGCGCGCAGTCCGGGCACTAGTTATTTGCGCTGCAGATCCTGAAACCAAGGAAACAGAAAGATCCTGGTGAATATCCGAAGATCTGGTGGTACCTAAAGCGCTTTCTTCACCGGAAAGGTCCTTAGCATTAGGATTCCGGGTCTTGGTTATGTGGCCGGCGGCAGAATAAGCAGTCGTATTTTTCGTTTTTGATCCATTGGTTTGAGAACCATTGGGGCGATTGGAATTTTCATCAGGACTTACCGGATAATTTTTTCCGCCATGGTATGCGGACTCTTTATCCGTCGACCCGCGCGAACCGTAGTCCTTTGCAGTTGAATTATTATCGCCTGTTTTTATCGCTGTTTTATTTCCATGAACATGAGTTCCGGAAATACTGCTTTCGGATGGTCTTTTATTATTAGTATTTGCCGGTAAATCCTTTGAACCAGCACCTCGTGACTTTGTATTTACTGATAGTGCATCCGTGCCATCCGCCTTGGAATCTGTACCTGCAGTTGTTTTTCCGCTTGCAGGGACTGATGAGGATCCGGCAACCACGCCCATTTTTCCCGGCGCAGCCGTTTTCGGGGCATTGACTGCCTGGGCGGAATTTGCCTTCGTATTATCCGCAGAGGTGCCCGGGCCCGGCGCAACTTTTTCCGCGGGCTGGCTGATTTGTTTTTCTGTTTGAGCTTTTAGTGTAGAATGTTTGCGATAGGTTGTGTTTTTTACAATGAAATAGGTAATACCTGTGAGCAACAGAACTGCAGACCCCCACAACAGGGGTTGCACCCTGAAAGGCGAAGGCATGTCAGGCGGACGCTCGGGAATCTGCTGGAACAGTTGCTGTTCGATCCTGGACCAGGACATCATGCTGTCATCCGGCTCATAATGCTCAGCCGCTTCCCTGCTCAGCCGGTCAATGTCTTTATCGGATAGGTTCGACATACGTTTTCACATCGGTTTTTTTGGTTAGTATTTTCCGGAGATTCTCTCTTGCCTTCGACAAATTTGATTTGGACGCCCCAACGGAGATCCCCAAATGTTTGCCTATTTCATCATGCGTCATCCCTTCAATTACAAACAGATTGAACACCGTCCTGTATGCGGGTGAAAGCAGTCGGATGGCTTCTATGATTTCTTTATACGACAGCTTATCCAGACCGGTTTCCCCGTGGTCGGCAATTCTTTCTGTCTCTTCGGAAAGCACCTGGCCATGTATGTATGACGCATTTTTCCTGTAATAATCAATGCAGGTATTCACCAGGATCCGTTTAAACCATCCTTTAAGTGCAATAGAAATTTCCACATGCCGGTGTTCATCAAACTGGTGGATGTTTTTGAAAAGTTTAGTAAAGCCTTCATTGACGATCTCTTCTACCTGATGGTTATTGTGTTGATAGCGGTAACATATTTTCATGGCATACCCCCTCAGAAGTTGATACAACTCCTTCTGGCTGCCGCGATCATTTTCCCTGCAGCCGGATAATAATGCGCTAATGTGCTGATTACCGTTAAGCAATGATTTTTAAGGTCTTTTAAGAAGTGAAGTTAATAGCGCGGACACTTCAGCTTTTTAACCTTTACGTAAAGATATTGTTAAAGGTTGCCACATGCAATAGCTAATTCACCTGAAATAAACAGTTGTATCTGAAGGGTTTCTTTGGTTGCAAGCAGGCCGATCATTCTTAATTCTTTCAATTTACAGTAGGAAAATACATCCCTGATGATTTCCCTGCTTAATTGCTGATTAATCTGGATACGGTTTGCATTGATTAATGCCTGAATATCCAGGTAGGATTTTCCCTCTATACTTTTGCGGATTTTATTTCTGAAAAGACTGCGGCCTATTTTCAATGCCAGATCTTCTCCTTCAAAGGAATACTGGATATCGGGTATTACCAGCGTTTGTTTTGCAGTATCCAAAACAGGGGTACCCTTTAAAAAAATACTGCCATGGTTACTTCCGACAAAATCCACGCGGATGTTTACCTGATTGTTGTCTGATCCGCTTATCTCAGCATCCTTAACTACCAGCGTTCTGCCTTTTACTTCAAATACTTTATTATGCAGACTATCTCTCAGCAGGTGTGTAAGAAAAGCATAATCATAAACCAAATTCACGTATAACTTTATTCCGCTCCTGGTTTCTGTTTGCAACAAGGATGGAAATGCAGGGGGCACTGAAGAATGATTTACAGGATCTGATGTTAAGAGAGGCTTGAAGGATAAGCCGAATGAAATAGCAAAACTGTCATTTGCATAATTAAGTTGCCCGATTCTTACCCCGGAAGGATTAAGCAGGATGTAACCGTATTTGCCAAGCGATACTTTACGGAAGCTGCTGTCTTTCGCCTGATTTACAAATTTTGAAAAATCAAGTCCGGCAATGGTCTGATCCATCGCTGAAGAAAAAGTTAGCAGGGAAGAACGTATACTGTCGCTCACCAACTGTGTAATATCATTGGAAAAAAAGGATACCTGGCATTTGTCAACCGGCTGAATGCCGCTTATTGTTGTTGTTGTCCGGACGCGGTAACCCGGCAAAAACTGAACTGTGCTTCGCAAACCCATATTCACTTTGCGTAATGGTTGGGGAGGAAAACCGCAGCTGCCTGAAATCCAGGGAGTCACCGGTATGCCGGCGGTACACAAACATTTACTTCCCCCTACCTGATAATCGCCGCCAAAATGAATGTTGATGATGTTGTTGATGCAATCGATCCGAAGTGCTTTGCGGACAAATCGGTATTTATAGCGGAAATCGCAGGAAGGCTGAACAAAACTGGGCCATCCATCGGAGGTAAATTCGGACGGTACCACTTTTTCGGCCTTGGCGAGAATTGACGCTGCTGCAATCTTTACAGGAATATCAATTTCAGAAGGCGGCAGTTCCGGAAGGGACCGGGAAGCAGATCCGGGAGAAGAAATCTTTTTGGTGGAAGAGCATGAGAATAAAAGGACCAGCGCCAATAAAATGGCAGGGTATTTCATGGAAAGAGTATTCATTCTGAAAACGAATATAATATCCTGTCCTTTATGGAAGAAGTTTTTTTATTTCTGCCCGTCTTACTCTTCAACCCGGGAAGCTGAAAGCGAAGAGCTTACTGAATGCGTTGCCCGATTACCGCACAATCTGCAGCATCTCTCATAAATCATTGGTTATTGAAGAGGGTAAACGAACCGGACTTATCCCTGCTGGCAATCCGGATGATCAGCGGGCTGCTGCATTCCAATAAGGCAACATGGATCGCGCATTGTGACCGGCCCGAATAGCATTGGCCTACTTTTTTTTCAGGAACGGGACTTGTTTCCAGATGATAAACGCGAATGAATGAGTTGAAAACGCCGGAGGTGGATGGTAATTTGTACAAAGAAAAACAGAAAACTTCCTCTCGACATTTCTGCCTTTTTTAATGAGGATCGGATGGAGAGGTGAGATTTTGTCGAAGTATTTATAATAGAATGGAGGAATTGCATCAGATTCACTCCTCAGGTCGGTGAACCGTGGATTAGAATCTATAAAGATGGCGTCATGGCCACTCAACCGAAGCAGGTCGGTTCCGATAAAATCGAATTGCAGTGCTCTTTCTCCGACTACATTTTTAGCATAAACCATTTCAGGCAGATAAAAATTTAATATGGCAGAGGTTTTGTAATCGTCTGCTGAAAAAATAAATGCATGCGGATAAGCAATCCTGAATTCCTTAACCTGTCGAGCGAGATCCTCCCAGCCAAACCAGGTATCATCGGAGCGTACAGGAATTATATAAAAGATAACTTCCGCAGCTACGGCGAGATGAAGAATGAGAGAGAAAATCAGCTGCATCCTGATCCATTTTTTATTCCAGTATCTGCAAAGCCAGATAATCCCTGAAACATATGCCGGCATCATCCAATTTATTTTCACCCAATAAAAAAAGGAAAGGCAAAAGAAGCCCAGGAAAACAGGAACAAAAAAACTCAGCAGAAATAACTGATCGTCGGGGATACGGGAGATTTGCAATTTATATTTACGGATGATCCGGTATAGAAAATAAAAAAAAGAAAAAAACAGGATGGGCATGAGTATGGCTGACTGGTGCCCGATTACGCCGCCAAAATCGCTGAAATCGATCTGAAATCCTTCCATGGAATTCATCCTGCCTTCCGATTGAAACTTAAATGAAGCAAATCCATTCCGGATGTTCCAGATCACTACCGGCAGTATCGTCAGCGCAAAACAAAGCAGGTAGATCAGGAACCATCGGGAAAATAGAAATCTTCTGTATTTATTGGAAAGCAGCAGAAATAAAAAAACCCCCACGATCAGGAATACTGCGGTGTATTTGCTATCGAAACAGACACCTGTCATGACTCCTGCCCAGACCCAGTAAATTTTTTGTGATTTAAAAATGGCACCGTGCAGGAAGATCAGGGCTATTGTCCATGAAAGGATCAATGGAACATCCGGAGTGGAGACCAGCGATAGTATACTGATCATGAAAGTGGAAAGAAGCAGAACCATTCCGTATCTGGCCTTATGCAAACTTAGGAACTGCCTGGAAAGGTTATAAAAAGCCAGCACGCTCATCCAGGTAACCATACTGTCCGCCAGTTTGAGCGCAAACACTCTTTTACCGAAGACCATGGTAAAGATGCGCAATAAATAGGCGATCACCGGTGGATGATCGTAATAGGAGAGAGCCAGATGCTGTGCATAAAAATCATAATACGCATCCTGGGGCATTGGTCCCATCGCCAGAATAAAAGCAAGACGGATAATGACAATGAAAACGGTCAGCCATATCAGTAATTTCCATCCGGCGGGGAGTGGAATTTTTCCTGATTGAACTGCGGGTGATGCCATATTTAATTGGCGAATTCTGTCCTGATCACATTTAAAGCGCCCCCGGCTTTGAACCACTCGATCTGTTGTTCATTGTAGGTATGATTAACTGCGATTTCTTCAGAAGATTCATCCGCATGATTCAGTACGACCGTAAGCGGAACACCTTCAGTGAAATGAGTTAACCCGTTGATGTCGATCACATCATCCTCCAGTATTTTATCGTAATCTGCTTTATTGCTGAAAGTGAGCGCCAGCATTCCCTGTTTCTTGAGATTGGTTTCGTGGATGCGGGCAAATGATCTCACGAGGATGGCTCTGACACCCAGGTGTCTTGGTTCCATGGCAGCATGTTCCCTGGAAGACCCTTCACCATAATTTTCGTCGCCCACTACGATGCTTCCGAAACCTTCCGCCTTGTAGGCCCTTGCAGTAACTGGCACGGCTTCGTATGCTCCCGTAAGCTGGTTCTTGACTTTGTCGGTCTGTTCATTGAAAAAATTAACGGCACCGATCAGCATATTATTTGAGATATTATCCAGGTGTCCGCGGAATTTGAGCCAGGGTCCGGCCATGGATATATGATCGGTTGTGCATTTTCCCTTTGCCTTGATCAGCAAACGCAATCCCTTCAGGTCAGTACCTTCCCAGGGTTTAAATGGTTCGAGCAATTGGAGCCGCTGGGAATCAGGCTTTACGATCACCTGCACCTTACTGCCATCATTTGCTGCGGCCTGGTAACCGGGATCATCCACAGAGAAGCCTTTTGGAGGTAATTCGAACCCGGTGGGTTCGTCAAGTTTGACGTCTTCCCCCATATCATTGCGCAGGGTATCTTTCAGGGGATTGAACCGCAGATCTCCTGCTATGGCAAAAGCAGTAACAATTTCAGGTGATGCAACAAAGGCATGAGTAGATGCAAGACCGTCATTACGTCTGGCAAAATTTCTGTTGAAAGAGGTGATGATCGAATTTTTTCTTGTGGGATCGTCAATATGCCTGGCCCACTGGCCAATGCAGGGCCCGCATGCGTTAGCCAGCACTACCCCGCCGATTTTCTCGAAAGTCTTCAGAAATCCGTCCTTTTCTATTGTGTAGCGAACCTGCTCACTTCCAGGTGTGATGGTGAATTCGGCCCTGGTTGTCAATTTTTTCTGAATTGCCTGGTTAGCAATAGAAGCCGAACGGCTGATGTCTTCATAAGATGAGTTCGTGCACGAGCCAATCAAGGCTACTTCCAGCTTTTCGGGCCAGTGATTTGTTTTTACTGCCTCGGCAAATTTGGAGATTGGCCATGCCAGATCAGGTGTGAAGGGACCATTCACATGCGGTTCAAGCTCATCCAGGTTGATCTCGATCAATTGATCATAATAAGCCGAGGGATTGGAATAAACCTCGGGATCAGGGCGCAGGTGGTTCCGGATGCCGTCTGCCAGTGCAGCTACTTCTGCGCGGCCGGTAGCTTTCAGGTAATCAGACATTTTGGTATCATAGGTAAATATGGAACATGTAGCGCCGATTTCAGCGCCCATA
>JANWIY010000097.1 GCA_025449645.1 Chitinophagaceae bacterium
GAATGGAACAGGGACCTGAAACAGCCTGTCCGGGATCTTCGTGAACGTGAATCGGGTCTCAGCGACAGACCAGACCGGGGAAGAAACATGGTTTCATTACCCGCGCTGAGAGAAGGAAAGGTGGGATTGGTGGTTGCAACGCAGATAGCCCGGTACGTAAGGAAAGGAAGCCCCCTGCCCGGCTGGCATTCCCCGGAACAGGCATGGGCTCAAACGCAGGCCCAGCTTGCATGGTACAAGGCGATGACCTTGGAAGGCGAAATGCAACAGGTGAGGGATCTGCAAAGCCTGGATGCCCATTTAAAGATGTGGGCAGACGGATTGCTGCCAGATAATAAAAAACCTGTCGGATTTATACTGAGTCTGGAGGGCGCCGACTCGCTCGTAAACCTTTCTTACCTGGAAAAAGCTTATGGTTATGGCCTGCGCGCCCTTGGTCCGGCCCATTACGGGGAAGGACGTTATGCCGGCGGCACTGGTACCGAAGACGGATTCAGTGCCGAAGGCAAACTGTTACTGAAGGAAATGGAGTCTCTCAATATCATCCTTGACATAACGCATCTCACAGATAAAGGATTCCTGGAAGCCATGGATCTTTTTCATGGGAATATATGGGCAAGCCATCACAATTGCAGGGCCCTGGTAAAAAATCAGAGACAACTCACTGATGAGCAGATTAAAATCCTGATCGGCAAAGGTGCTGTTATCGGGGGTGTCCTGGATGCCTGGATGCTTACGGATGGATGGCTGAGAGGCGTCTCCCTTCCAAAAGCCACTGGTACTGATCTGAACCGGCTGATTGATCACTATGATCATATATGTCAGATTTCCGGCAACAGCAACCACATCGCTATTGGTAGTGATCTCGACGGAATGTTTGGCACGGAACAATCGCCTTATGATATGGATACCATCGCTGATCTGCAAAAGCTTCCTGGCCTTTTAAAAGTCAGGGGTTACGCCTCAGATGATATAGAAAAAGTATTGCACGGAAACTGGTTGCGATTTTTGCGGAAGGCCTGGGGTGGCTGATGACCCTGGCCTGCGAAGTGCAACGAAGGAGGGGGTAAGTTATGGGTTATGAATTATGGGTGATGGGTGATGGGTGAATTAACTTGGTAAGGTATGTTTTGGGGGACAGAAATAATAAACCTCAATGAAAATAAATAATGTTAAATACTGAATCCGGTTTCGATTCTCAGCTTCCGGTTCTCAATTCGGGAGTCGCTTCTTTTGCCGCTTTTGGCCTCCAGCCTTCAGCGATTTGCAATTTGCTTTCAGCTGGATGCGTGCAGCATTCAATGTTTCGCGTTAACCGTACTGTATTCCGATTTTTACTTTATGCGTCGTCACTCATGTTTCTTTTTTCCGGAAAATCGTTTGCCCAGCAGGGAAGCAAAGCAGTGGTCCAGGTGACAGACTCTGGATATTATACCTCATTCGACAATACAAAAATTTATTTCGAAAAGTGCGGATCCGGAGATCCCGTTTTGCTGCTTCACGGATTCATGGGCAATAGCAGTGGATGGAAACGAAGTGATTTATATAAACAGTTATTGGAACAGGGCTATGAAGTTATCCTGATTGATTTAAGGGGGAACGGCAAATCGGATCATCCTCACAGGGAAGATGCGTTTGCAAACGATGCGGAGTGCAGGGATATCACCGGATTGATGGATTTTTTGAAAATCAAAAGTTATGACCTCGTTGGCTATTCGAGAGGGTCTATCATTGCGGCGCGGGTATTGCGGAACGATCCGCGTGTGCGCAGAGCCGTAATAGGCGGAATGGGTGCGGCGTTTACCGATACTTCCTGGAAATTGCCAAAGGCCTTGTATGAATCCCTCATACATTCTCCGGCGCCGGAATTTGAGGGAATGAAAAACTATGTAAGGAAACAAAAACTGGATTCGGTTTCGCTGGCTTATATGCAAAAGCAGCAGCCTTTTACTTCGCCCGAAGAACTGGGAAAAATAAAGCAGGAGGTTTTATTGATTCGCGGCAATGTGGACAGTACCAATGGCTCAACCCCTGCTCTTCAGGCCCTGATCCCTCATTCCATTTACGTAACGGTGCCCGGAAACCACAATGAAACCAGCGGAACAAAACCTTTTGCTGACCAGGTTATCGCCTTTCTTAAACAATGACCGTGACAGGAGGAAACCTTTTACCTTTGTCCCTCGAAAATTTCGCTTATGAATAAAATTCTTTTTCTCAGTAGCCTGTTAGTCTTACTGGCTTTTGCATCGCCATCCCGCCATATGGAAGACAACCGGAATCAACACGTCAGACCATCCGCCCTGGCAGCAAAAATCATGGTTTATTCCACTGCGGAAAATACAAGCCTCAGGTTAACGCCGACGGATTCGGTGGAGTTAACCGATTTCGGACAACCACTGGAAACGCAACCCTGTATTTTCGTAGATCCGGATAAATCCTTTCAGACTTTTATGGGCATCGGTGGTGCATTAACAGACGCATCTGCCGAAACCTATGCCAAACTGCCGAAGGGAAAGCAGGCCGAGATACTGAGAAATTATTTTGATCCGAAGCTCGGGATCGGTTATACCCTTGCGCGAACGAATATTCAAAGCTGCGACTTTTCGAGTGATTCCTACAGCTATGTGAAGGATAATGATCCGGAACTGCAATCCTTTTCAATTGCACACGATGAAAAATACCGGATTCCATTTATCAGGGAGGCCATGGCAGCGGCGGGAGGAAAGCTCACCGTTTTTGCCACGCCCTGGAGCCCCCCTGCGTGGATGAAGGATAATCATGATATGCTCCATGGCGGTAAACTGCTGCCTTCGTTCGATCAGAGCTGGGCCAATTTATACGTTGCTTTTATCAAGGCATATGAGAAGTCAGGCATACCCATTTGGGGATTGTCCACACAAAATGAACCCATGGCCACACAGACCTGGGAATCCTGTATCTATACAGGCGAGGAAGAGAGGGATTTCATAAAGAATTTTCTTGGGCCCACACTCCAACGTGCAGGTCTGGGAGAAAAAAAGATCATTGCCTGGGATCACAACCGCGACCTGATGTATCAGCGGGCCAGCACGGTTCTCGATGATCCGGATGCTGCCAAATACGTGTGGGGCGTGGGTTTTCATTGGTATGAAAGCTGGACAGGCGGCGGAAAAATATTTGATAATGTAAGACGTGTTGCCGAGGCATACCCCAATACCAACCTCATTTTTACAGAAGGCTGCCCTGAAAGATTCAATCCCGCTTCGATATCCGATTGGAAATTGGGCGAGGAATATGGAAGGAATATGATCGAGGATTTCAATAACGGAACGGTAGGATGGGTGGACTGGAATATCCTGCTTGATGCAAAAGGCGGTCCCAATCATGTGGGAAACTTCTGTTTTGCTCCCGTTCATGCAAACACGCAAACAGGCGAACTCACTTACCTGAACTCCTTTTATTATATCGGCCATTTCTCCAGGTTTATCAGGCCCGGAGCCAAAAGGATCATTAGTTCTTCGAGCCGCGGGCAATTGCTTACAACGGCCTTCCGTAATCCGGATGGGTCTCTTATCACGGTTGTAATGAACCAGAGCGGGGAAAAAATCAATTACCATTTATGGATTAAAGGGAAGGCGGCGGCCATTACGAGCCTGGCCCATTCTATACAAACCATCGTAATGGAATAAAATAAATCCATAAACTGAATCAAAATTAATGCTGATTAACCGGGAGCGCTGAACTCCCGCCAAAATATGATTATGCGAAAATACCTGTTGGCAGGCGCCAGGATTCTATTAGGGTTTATGATTTTGGAATCCTGTCACTCTTCAGAGGGAAATGCCGGCTATGCGCCGGCTCCCACAGCTACACTGCCGGTGATTACTTTAACCAATGAGCCATTCACGAGCTACCAGGAATATAGTGCAACGCTCGAAGGAATCAAAGACGTTGAGATCCGCCCGCAGGTGAACGGCTATATTGATAAAATATTTATTGATGAGGGGGCGCAGGTAAAAAAGGGGCAGCCCCTGTTCAAGATCAACGACCATCCTTACAGGGAGATGCTTAATAATGCAAAAGCCACACTCGCAGCCGCAAAAGCCAACCTGGCCAGCGCGGAGATCAATGTCGATAAGTTAACTCCGCTGGTTCAGCACAATGTGGTTTCGCCCGTGCAATTGAAATCTGCCCAGGCCGTATATGATGCGTCTGCAGCCAGTGTGGCCCAGGCCCAGGCCCAGGTGGCGAATGCCGAGATCAATATCGGTTACAGCCTGATCAGGGCACCGATGGATGGTTATATAGGAAGAATTCATTTTAAAACAGGCAGCCTTGTGGGTCTTACCACCACAGATCCGCTCACGATTTTATCTGAAATAAAGGACGTGCGGGCCTATTTTTCTTTTAGCGAAACTGATTTCATGCGGTTCAAGAAGCAGTATCCCGGCAATACGATCAATGAAAAATTAAAGCAGGTGCCTCCGGTAGAGTTGATCCTGGCAGACAATTCCATATATCCGGAAAAAGGAAAAGTAGAGGCCGTTTCGGGGCAGTTCATCAGCGGCACCGGATCAATTCCTTTCCGGGCCAGCTTCCCCAATGCAAACGGCAACCTGCGGTCAGGAAACACAGGACGTGTCAGGATCCCCGCGGTAACGCCCTCCGGCGTCGTCATTCCGCAGGAGTCAACTTTCGAATTACAGGATAAGGTATTCGTTTTCCTGCTTGGCGACAGTAACAAAGTCAGGAGTGTACCTGTAAATATTGGTGGCAGATCCGGTAATTATTACCTGATTGACAGGGGCATAAAACCAGGCGATCGAATTGTGTATTCCGGTGTGGACAGGCTACGGGATGGCGCTGTAATTCAACCCCAGCCCATGTCACTGGATAGCTTACTTAAAGTGAGACCCATGTAGGTTGCAGGTCTGATTCATTACAGATAATTTTTTTCAGATGTTCAGAAGATTTATTGAAAGACCGGTATTATCAACAGTAATTTCCATCATACTTACCCTGCTGGGATTGATTTCGATGTTTTCACTTTCGATCACCCAGTTCCCTGATATTGCACCGCCGACGGTAAATGTGTCGGCCACATATCCCGGTGCGAATGCTGAAGTCGTCGCCCGCGCAGTGGCAACGCCCATTGAGGAAGCCATTAATGGGGTCGAAAATATGACCTATATGACTTCTACCTCGGGGAATGACGGAACCATGTCCCTCAATGTTTATTTTAAGCTGGGCACCAATCCTGATCTCGCAGCTGTGAATGTACAGAATCGGGTATCCAAGGCCGTTAGCCAGGTGCCGCAGGAAGTGGTGCAGGCGGGTATCTCTACCCAGAAGCAGCAAAACAGTATGATCATGGTGCCGTTATTGTATAGCACGGACAGCGCTTACGACGAAAAATTCCTGCAGAATTACACCAAGATCAATATCATTCCGGAGATCCAGCGCGTTCCCGGTGTAGGCCAGGCTTCCGTTTTCGGTGCCAAGGATTATTCCATGCGGATCTGGTTGCAGCCAGACCGGCTGAATGCGAATAACCTCGGGGTTCAGGATGTTTTGAATGCGATCCACGATCAGAATCTGGAAGCAGCGCCAGGAAGATTTGGCGAATCCAGCACGGCCTCTTTTGAATATATCCTTAAGTACAGAGGAAAACTTTCCCAGCAAACCGATTACGAAAATATCATCATCAAAGCAGGGGCAGACGGATCAATCATCAGGCTGAAGGATGTGGCGCGCGTGGAGTTTGGCGCTTTCTCCTACAGCTCAAACTCCCTGGTACAGGGAAAGCCCGGCACCGGGCTGGCCATTTTTCAAACCGCGGGCTCCAATGCCAATGATATCCTCATTTCAGTTGATCAGGTGCTCAAAAAGGCAGCTGCGAATTTCCCTACCGGAGTTCACTATTTTACGATGTTCAGTGCAAAGGATTTCCTGGATGCTTCTATCACCCAGGTGGAAGAAACCCTCGTCGAAGCTTTTATATTGGTGTTCATTGTTGTTTTTCTTTTTCTGCAGGATTTCAGATCAACGCTTATTCCTGCCATTGCTGTGCCTGTTGCCATCGTGGGCACTTTCTTTTTCATGAAATTATTCGGATTCACCATAAATCTCCTGACCCTTTTTGCCCTTGTGCTCGCTATCGGTATTGTGGTGGATGATGCTATTGTTGTTGTGGAAGCCGTACACTCGAAAATGGAAAGGACGGGGATGCCTGCCAAAGAGGCTACGATCAGTTCCATGAATGAGATCTCGGGTGTAATCATTTCGATCACCCTGGTGATGGCAGCCGTATTTGTTCCGGTCGGATTCATGCAGGGCCCGGCAGGCGTGTTTTACCGGCAGTTTGCTTTTACGCTCGCCATCGCAATTCTCATCTCCGCCCTCAATGCGCTAACGCTCAGCCCGGCCCTCTGTGCACTCTTTTTAAAGAATAATTCTCATACGGAGGGGCAGAAGAAAGGATTAGCGGGAAGGTTCGGCGATGCCTTCAATGCCGGTTTCAAAGCCACCACAGTTCGGTATTCGCATGCCGTGCATTTTCTTATCCGCCGCAAATGGATAGCAGTCCTGGGTTTGGTAACTGTCGTGCTGGCAATGATTTGGTTGATGAATACAACGCCATCCGGTTTTATTCCTACGGAGGATCAGAGCTTTGTAATCCTGTCCATAAGCCTTCCCCCGGGAGCCTCACTCGACCGGACCGCGGCCGTTTCAAAAAAAGTAGACAGTCTGCTGAGCCAGGTTGAAGCGGTTGACAGGAGAGGAATTGTTACCGGGTTGAGTATTGTGGCCAATTCAACCAGTTCCGCTTATGCCACGGGATTCATTAAACTGAAACCACCCGAAAAAAGAGGACCCATAAAACATATTGCCGACGTCATGTCGGCCATCAACCGGAAATTATCAGTGATCAAAGAAGCGAGTGTGTTTGTATTTACGGTTCCGACCGTGCAGGGATTCGGAAATACCAGCGGATTTGAATTCATATTAGAGGATCGCACGGGCGGATCGTTGGAAAAACTTGGTTCCGTTGCAAATGACTTCATCGCCGAGCTTTTTAAGCGCAAGGAAATTGCCTATGCGTTGACTACGTTCAACACTTTGAACCCGCAGTATATGCTCAACGTAGACAATGCCAAAGCAAAGCAGCTGGGCGTGTCCGTTAGTGACATACTCGGGACACTCCAGGTATATTTTGGAAGTAGTTTTGCCTCCGATTTCAATCGTTTTGGCAAATATTACAGGGTCATTGTTCAGGCTGATGTGCCGTATCGGTACGGCCCTGCTTCCCTCGACGGCATTTATGTGAAGAATGATCTGGGCCAGATGGTTCCGATGACAACGCTTGTTCAGTTACAAAGAGTCTATGGCCCGGAAACCGTAAACCGCACCAACCTGTTTAATTCGGTTACGATTACCGGTACGGTGAGGCCGGGATTCAGTTCCGGTGATGCCATCAACGCTATCCAGGAAACGGGAGATCAGCATTTGCCCCGGGGGTTTTCTTTTGAATGGTCGGGAATGACCAGGGAAGAAAAAGGCGCGACCAGTCAAACCAGTCTGATTTTTATTCTAAGCGTCGTATTTGTTTACTTTCTCCTTTCTGCCCAATATGAAAGTTACATCCTGCCGTTTGCCGTGCTGCTCTCCATACCGACAGGCATACTGGGGGTATTTCTTTTTATTAATCTGGTGGGGATAGAAAATAATATCTATGTGCAGGTTGGCCTCATCATGCTCATTGGCCTGCTGGCGAAGAACGCGATCCTGATCGTTGAATATGCTGTCCAGCGCAGACGTTCCGGCATGGAGTTAACGACTGCGGCTCTCGAAGCGGCAAAGCTTCGCTTGCGTC
>JANWIY010000098.1 GCA_025449645.1 Chitinophagaceae bacterium
TCAACTGTTTTTGTGTTTTCGATTTATGATAATAGGTCAGCCTTTGCTTAGCGGCCAACAAAAAAATGAACTCCCGCATAAAAATCCGCTCCCTCCATATTGCGCAACCCCAATAACCCGCCAAGTGCATCACCACCAAAGAAGAAATAACCCGCTCTTACTGCAAAGCCCAGACGGGCCCGCCAGTTTCCATAATAAATAAGCGATACAGGAAGGCTCACCTCCAGCCATTTGGTTTCGTATCGCGGTGTGATGGAATACACATCCGGTTGCACCACGCCCTGCCTGTCCCCATGGCCAAATCCTTTAATGATCGTTGCATTTGCAAAAAAGTTATCATAGAAATTCCAGTCCGCCTGAACGCTTATCGCCGCCGGAAGGCCCATCCTGAAATGGTCTCCTGCAAGTGATTTTGTTGAGTCACCATAGAAAACAGCACTCAGTGTTTGGTCTACCTGTATGTTGTTTGTAAAATTGACTTTGTGCCAATCCGTAAAATCGGCATTAGCGGCCTGCAGGTGGTAAGTGGCAGACATGCGATTGAAATTAATGGAACCAATATCCAGAATCGAAAGCCCCAATTTATATACATAGTCGCTTTTACCCGGATCAAGCCAGTTGAACCATTTTTTATGAACCGGGGCGGGATCTGTAGCGTCCCTGAGAAGGACATAAGTAAACCCGATATCTCCTCCAAAACCATGACCATGATTTAAATCACCATAGTTGCTGATCTTTCTGTAGGAGTCATAGTCGGTCCTTCCATAGTCGAGGTTTGAATTTGCAAAAATGAGGTGGGTCGTATCTCCGACCGTATAGTTAAGATTTGTATTCTTTACGTAGGCAGCTGCAACACCCTGCAAATATTTGAAGGTAATGCCTCCTTTTAATTCACGGTTGCCCTGCTTATAAATAACCCTGGCATAATGAAAGCCGTATTCTAACCAGCTCATCCCGTTAAACCGGGTTGAATTGTCCTGCAAAGCGGTATTCCAAAGACCCTGATTTCTCAGATAGTCGAAAGCGTTTTGCGCAAGATGACCCGTAAAGTCATTTATATTCACAAAAGACCGGGATGCAAACGTGAACCCAATATCCTGATCTTTGATTTGCATATGGAATGAAGGACCGAGTATTTCATTGGACAAGGTCAGGTTATACTTCTTATTTGGATTTGCCTGATCAAAAAGAGTATAAAATTTATCCTCTTTTTTTATTCCTTTAATAATAGATTTGAAGCCCAGAACAGGAACGGTACCCTTCGGGATAAACAGGAAATTATTATCAAAAAGAACGTCAAGGGACAGCCCATTGATATCCCATTTTAATTTGGAATCTGCTATTGAGCTCGGATTCAGAAAAGTTCCCTGGATGCCGGAATAATTGCCATTAATTATTCCAAGGTCTTGCTGAGCCAGTATCGACAGGCAACTATGAAGGCTCAGCAGGAGAATCACTGTTTTTTTCATTAAACTGGATTTAAACTTTTGGTTCAGGATTAGCTGCCCATCATGCGTTGTGAGGAGCGTGTATTAGATTGGTATTCTGAATAATATTTATATAAACGTCAATTTTGCTATTTTGGTTGTATGCGACCTCAAAAAATTGTGTGGCAATTTGATCACTATTCAGGCTGCAATTGCTGAGTAAAATGTTCTACAGCAGCAGATGGCCTGGTCGCCCGGATTGAAGGCGGGAATGCGACTATCAGACTCAATTGGCCAATCCCTGCACTTCCACGTTAAATCCAACGCCGATGCCATTGAATTTTTTCCATTCAGCCTGGCTTGTCAACCGGTGCCAGGTAGCTGAATTCAAAAATCCGGCCGACAAAAAAATCACACTTCCTTTTGGAGAGGGTGAACCTTCTATCCATTCGAGGGATACCAGGATATCATTTTTCAAAATCAATTTATAGCCGGTCAAATTTACTTTATACGTACCTGTTTGTTTTCCTATCGGAACGAGAATATTCTGATGCAGCACATTTTCGAATGGCAGTCCATTTTTGAAATCATAAATATTCAAACGGAAGACGGAGGTATCCATGCGGTTATCTGAGATGGTAAAACTGAAACTTTTCAGCAGCATCCGTTTCCTGCCGAGCCTGATTTTGATGCCGGTTTCGCTTCCTAAAAATTTCAACGGCAATCCAACGCTGACAAACCTGGAAGTTGTCGTATTGCCCATTATTTTCGTCTTAAGCACCTTTGCAGTCACAGTGACCGCATCCAGGTCAGCCATTTTTTGAGTCAGAAGAATAGTGTTTGTATTTTTCTTTAGCAGATTACTTATTGGGAGAGTCAGGCTCAGATATCCCACCATGGAAATTTTAAGACTATCATTCTCCAGGCCCTGATCGATATGGATCATAAATCTGCCGTTAAGTTGTGTAACAGTTCCAGTATTTTTTCCCGGAATGCCGACGTTTACATAGGCGATGGGTTCATTATTTTTTTTATCGTCCACTATTCCTTTAATTATCAGATCACGATTTTTTTCCACTCTGTTTATCGCCGGATAAGCTGAGTCGCCGATCTGCCGGCTGAAGATTGCTGATAACTGGGTCGCTAATCCATCGCCTTTATTTTTTAAATACTTATCAAAATAATTCAGTGCGAATTCGTTGATCTGACCGTAGGATTTGGGGGTCCTGTCTTTTCTCTCCGCAATTTGCGTGACCAGGGAGGGGAGACAGGAGAAATCCTCGTGGGTGTATTTAAGGAACCTGATATATTGCTTTTGGGCATTCAGCGATGGCAGTATATTGAAAATTGAATCCGGCTTTGTGTCAGCCTCCTTAAATCCGCTTTCCAGGTAGGTATAAGGGAAATTTATTAGGGATGACCGGGAAAATGCAGCGTTCCTTACACTGTCAAAATCCTCATCTTCTTCTTTTGATTCGCCGTAATAATGCATTTCAGACCCGTCCAGAGATAATACTGCGCTCATTTTCGGAGTGTTCATAGCTAAAATCAGGGCAGCCAATCCTCCCCAGCTATAGCCAATCATCCCGGTTTCTGTCGAATCAGTATTATTTGATGCTTTGAGGTATTTTATGGTGTAGGCGCCATCATAAACCTGTTCCATAAGATCTTCAGGACGGGTGCTCATATTTCCCGGGTACTTTCCCACTGAAGTAATGCTGGCAACAATATATCCGTGGCTTGCGAGCCACTCAAACAGGTTTACGTTTTCATAGCCCATGCCATTGTAGGAGCACATATAAACAATCAAAGGGAATTTTCCATCTGCTTTATCGGCATTTCTGTAACTGCAGGTGTTGAGCAGCGTTAGTTTTGCAGTATCCTTTATGTTCAGATTTGAACAGAAGTACTGAACCAGTCCAGCAGTCAGATTATTGTAAACCGTATCATTTTGAAACCGGTTTGATCTTTCCTGAAGCATATCTATTAATTCACCGTACCTGATCAATTGGCCTGATCTTGAAATCGCCGCAGGATACCAGAGATCAATTTCCAGTGGCCGGAAATGAAATCTGTTGGTCACGCTGGTCTGAGATTTATATATCCTGGATGAATCCTTCGTGATAATGCTCTTAAAGCCTACCTTATAAAGTTTGGGGCCGTCATTTTTCTTTGCGAATTGGGCTAATGGAAAACCTACCGAGAGTGAGAACAGAGAAAAGAATAATATTGATTTCATGCTGGCGTGATCATGCTTGAAAATAATATTATTTGGGTTGGGCCTGGGTGAATATGCTCCGATTTAACGGTTAATTAGGCTTGTATAGTTTTGTAAACCGCAATGCAATTTGCGGAAAGGATCCGGCAGGCAGACTACTTTTCCGCTGTCGGTATTCTTAATGGCAAACGGTTGCCGTCTCTGAGGTCTTCAATTTGATATTCCCCGATAGATACCCTGGGTTGACGGATAGTCAGGTATTCAGATAAATATTTTTCTTCATCGCCATCCGTCACTACATCGGCATCAATATAAGTATATCTTGGAACGTCTTTGATTATGTCAGCATTAATGAGTTTAAAAACCACTTTTATATAGAGATCATTATATTTTAATTTAACCTCCAGAAATTTGCCACGGTACTTATCAAAATACTGTTTAATTGTCATCCGTTAAAGTTACGGAAGTTTAAGTTCTGCGCGGCTTTAAGCTGCAGCGCAAGTCATCCGGCCAAAAAGGAGTGTACGACCGAATTTCAGCCTGGTTTTGAGCGATGCTTATTCAGGAGATTCTTTCCCTTCCTGGGAAAATGTGCAAACTGTAATTGCGATTACCGAATTTCATTGAAATAAAGGAAAATTCCGGATTAAAAAATGGGAATAAACCATAAGTTAAAGAGTGGAAATACCTTTAAAGAATATCCGGGATTTATTACTTTGTATTTGTAATCCTTATGAAAATGAGTCTGAAATTTCTAAAGTGGGCCATCATATTAGCCTTTGGGCTACTAGTCCTTGATGCAGTAGCTTTAGCTTTTGCTGTAATGAATGGATTTTGATGGCCGTCCAGATTAAAAATGCATAAACCCGGTTAACAGCCGGGTTTATTTTACAACTTCAAAATTGCCTGCAGTTACTTTTCCTAATTGCTGCAGTTCATCATTGTCCCATCGTTCATCAGGTGCGCCGCTGATATACATGTTGCTTCCAATATCTGCGAGGATTAGGCCATATTTCTTGATTGCTTTGAGAATAACCTGGATATTCGGAGTAAAGCCGCTGATATCGTAATCGGCTTTCAACCTGATCTTAGCACCGAAAGGAAGTGAATACTGGCCGCCGCTACTATTCACTTTATGCCGTGCAGGCGAAACATAAGCCGCCATAACATGAGATGAAACGAGGGTAAAACGGATGGCGTGATTGATTGACCCGTTTGAAACTTCATCATATTTCACGAGACCGGGAAATATCGGGAGTCCGGCAGCATCTGCGGAAGTCCATCCTTCCGGCCTGAGCTGATCGGAGGCCAGATTGAAAACACTTCCTGCTGAAGCTTCCCAATGATCGCCATTTACGCTGGCATTATATAATTCATACAGCATTGAATTGTCTTTGTCTACCGCAATGACGTGGGCATCACCCTGGCCATTACCTTCAATGGGCGCAGTAAGCGGAATGGGATAAGGACCCGGATCGCTTTCGTCACCATAATTACCATCGTAATTGTTTGCCCTGAACACAATGGGTATTTTTTGCTGACTGCCGCACACCACGACAAATGGGATACCGATAGGTGCATTATCCCACAGGCCGCTGCCGAAATCTGCTTTTAATCCGGAATTCGCGAATGCGGAAAGTATCTGGCTGCTGGTTGAATCTACGGGAGAGGTGGAAATATCCTGGTTCCATGAATTGTCTGCAGGAAAAATAGACATTTTGAGGATATCGGCCGTCTGGGCATTGCAGGTCTGATCCGTGCCGGTGGTTGAATCTGTTCCTTTTACAACCGGATCTCCGGGATGAATACCGGCTTCTTTTTTGGAACAGGAAACAGAAGATAGTAAAAATACAAAAGCAAAAATGCCGGCAGTCTGCTTCATAGGTTTGGAATTGGGTAACCAAATAAAGCAAACTCTGTACCATAACGGCTGGTAAAGGGGTAATTATGGTACATTTTGAGTCATGGCCTGCGATTTGATTCTATCCCGACGGATTGTTAGTATTATTCCCTTAAAGCAAATGAAAAAAATCTACACACTATTCTTTTTGAATCTGTTTTCAATAATCCTGCTTGCGCAAACTACGCCCAGGGACACAGTTTCGCCTGCGAAAGGAAATGTGGATAAGCAGGTCAACCGCATTAAGAAAGAGGATATTATCAAACATTCAGATTCACATGGCAACGAGCCGCGTAAGTCATCGCAAATTGACTCTACAAAACGCGATAGATACAATGATTTGCTTAATGATAATCCTGAATTCAATAAGAAATACCCTGTTTGGAAACCGGCATTGCAGGTTGTTGGGGAGAATGTTTTATTGAATGTGATGGACAGGACTGTTCTGCATTTGCAATTTGCAAAGACTGATTTCACTACCTGGAAACGTACAACAAGTGCAGGCTTTCCGTGGGGACCTGGTTGGGAATGGGATCAGGACAGATTTGGAAATAATTTTCTATCCCATCCGATGATGGGTAGCTTTTATTTTAGCGCAGCGCGTTCAAACGGCTATAATTACTGGGAATCAGCGCCTATTGTATTTGCCGGCAGTTATATGTGGAAGATCTTCGGGGAAAATGGGAAGCCGGAGCGGGAAGATCTGATCAATACAACATTTGATGGAATACTTCTCGGGGAAGTATTATATCGCCTGAGTTCAAATATTCTGGATGACCGGACCACAGGAAGGGAAAGAGTTTTAAGGGAGATCTTCGCCGGATTAGTTGATCCGGTAAGAGGTTTTAACCGCCTTCTTCAGGGAAAATCTTTTCGAAGGACAAGTCAGGAGGTTTACCAGAAAGAACCACTCAATATTACCCTTTATGCGGGTGTACATGCCGTAAATAATGATACGAGGCGTTTGTTTTCCGGTCATAACGATGAAATGTTGAATGCCCAGCTTGACTATGGTAACCCATTTGAGGATCGTCAAAGGAAACCCTTTGATCTTTTCAGACTTCGTGCAGAGCTGAATTTCGGCGTTGGAAGAAAGATTGTTGACAATATAACCGGTTACGGGATTTTATTTGGAAGAAATTTGCGGTTGGGGAAACTTGCAATGCTTATTGGCGGATTTCAGTATTATGATTATTTTGATACCAAATCATTTGAGTTATCCACGATTGCCTTCGGCGGAGGACTGTTTTCAAAATTGCCACTGTGGAAAAATTCAAATCTTTACACGAATCTTCATTTGGGCCTGGTTCCTTTTGCCGGAAGCAGCGTTGGCCATGTTAGTGATACTGCTCAATTCAGAGATTACCGCTTTGCATATGGAATGGAAGGAAAGATTGAAAGCACGCTCAATCTGGGTACTTTCGCCAGCATCGGTCTTTTATATTATTATTACATCATTCATTCATTTGATAATACCGGAAAGGATGAATCCCATTACGGAACGCTTGGCACGAACTATATTAGTATACTAAAGCCCAGAATTACAGTGCAGCTTTACAAGGATCTCAGCATAGGGGTGGAACATAATATATACTTTAATGACCATTACCAGCGCAATTATCCGGCTCTGCATTTTGTAGATACAGAACAGAGGATATTTCTAATGCTTTATCTGGAAGATCCACAGCGGAGGGGACATTATGATTGAGGAAGGCATATTCAAACAAGGTCAATTCTTCATTGCGATATTATTATTGAGGAAAATTCTCAACAGGATCCTATAAATCGATTGATGGAATAAAACCTCTACCTGAACGTATATACAAAACCAGGCAACAGGGTACCATTGAAATAATTCAGGTTAAAAGTTATGGAGCCTTTCTTTTTTGCGGCTTGTGATTGGATTTTTGAATACCGGTGGTAATTGTTCACGACCTGCCTGCCACACAGGTAACCAAGAACTGCACCCACCAATACATCTGAACCCCAGTGGGCGTTTTGAACCAGCCTGCTTAATCCGATTAATGAAGCGGCCGAGTAGGCGATAATTGGTGCAAACCTGCTGCTTTTATATTCCATAGCAAAAACTGTTGCAGCTGCAAACGCAACTGTAGTATGGCCTGAAGGGAAGGAAGTATAGGAGGTATTATCCGGCTTGAATCCACTTTTGGTTTTCGTGAATTGGTAAAATGGTCCGTGCCAGGTCGGACTATTTTTACCGGTGACCGGATCATAATACGATGGGCGCTGCCTCCCTGTCAGATACTTAAGCGAGGTTTCTATTGCTGCTGCTGTTATATATGCCTGCGTTGCGAGAAAAGTTGTGGTTTTTGTTTTTTCCTTTTTGAAAATATACCCATAAGCGGCAAAGGCAGCCAGGGTATAAGCCTCATATATTCCCCCGAAATTAGTTACGTATAAACTCACTGAAACCGTGGCACTGCTTTTATTTCGGATATCTGAGGTTAATCTGTTTAGCGGTTTATCGGCAAAGAGGGCAGTCGCGGCAGTAGCCAATCCAAAACCACCTATTTTAAGCCAGTCACTGCTTGTAGCCCTGAATGGGGAACTTACCTGCTGTTTTATGTCATCCCA
>JANWIY010000099.1 GCA_025449645.1 Chitinophagaceae bacterium
CAGGCAGATTTTGATCAGGCACTCTCCCTGGCGGTTCAGGCTTTCGATGCGCTGCAGCAAGTATCCGTGTCCGCCAGATCAGAATTTCTCAGATCTGTAGCTGAAGAGATCATGGGCGAAGGTGATTTTCTCGTAAACAGATGCTCCATGGAAACGGGCCTGACTGAAGCAAGAATTATACAGGAACGGGCAAGGACCTGTGCTCAGTTAAATTATTTTGCCGACCTCCTGCTTGAGGGATGGTATGTAGATGCAAGGATCGATACTGCTAAACCTTCCCGATTACCGCTTCCGAAGCCGGATATCCGGAGAATGCTTATGCCGCTTGGTCCGGTGGCCGTATTCGGTTCAAGTAATTTTCCTCTTGCTTTTTCAACTGCAGGTGGTGATACGGCTTCAGCGCTGGCGGCCGGTTGCCCCGTGATCGTAAAAGCACACCCTTCTCATCCGGGCACCAACGAAATTGTGTCTTCTGCCATTATCCGGGCGGCGAAAAAAACCGGCATGCCGGAAGGTGTTTTTTCCAGCCTGTATCTTGCACACGATCGCGTCAACAAACTGGTTCAGCATCCGACAATTAAAGCAGTAGGGTTTACGGGTTCGAGAAAAGTGGGCATGATGCTATTTCATGCCGGATTTCAAAGGAAAGAACCTATACCGGTTTACGCTGAAATGAGCGCAATTAATCCTGTCATCCTGCTGGAAGCTGCGTTAAAGAGTAAGGCCGATCAGATAGCAGGCGGCCTTATAACTTCCATGACTGCAGGCGTTGGGCAGTTTTGCACGAATCCCGGTTTGATCCTGCTGAAAGACGACAGGGTCACAAAGAGTTTTCTCGAACTTATCTCTTCGAAAATTTCCGTTTCGCTACCCGGAACCATGCTGAACCGGAATATGTATCAGGCATACACGCTTGGTATTCATGGCATGCAAAAGGAAAATGGGATTAGCCTTCTGGCCAAAGCTTCCACAAACGCTAAAGACGAAAAAAATGAAGCAGAGCCGGTCGCATTTATAACAAGTGCCCAAAATTTTCTTAAAAACCCCGGGCTTTCGCAAGAGATTTTTGGCCCTGCATCCCTATTCGTCATTTATACAGGAATAGAAGAACTGTTCGAAATTTTGGAATCCATGGAGGGTCAATTAACTGCCACCCTGCATGCCGATGCCAGTGAAAGGGAATTGTCCGACCAAATTTTGAAGATCATTTCAAAGAAGGCAGGAAGGATTGTTTTTGGGGGATTTCCAACGGGAGTAGAAGTATGTGATTCGATGCAACACGGAGGACCATTTCCAGCCACAACGGATGGAAGGTCAACCTCGGTT
Source organism: Chitinophagaceae bacterium (assembly GCA_025449645.1). Classification (GTDB taxonomy): domain Bacteria; phylum Bacteroidota; class Bacteroidia; order Chitinophagales; family Chitinophagaceae; genus Puia. The sequence goes on from JANWIY010000099.1 coordinate 1,327, forward strand.
GGTGGTGCAGCAATAAATCGGTTTCTCAGGCCGGTGTCTTACCAGAATTTGCCTGATGATCTTTTACCTGGGCCACTTCAAAATTCAAATCCTTTGAATATACTCAGACTTGTAGACGGAGAATGGACCAAAAGGCAATTATCAGATGCAAAAGCGAATTGATCAGAGTGTAATCGAGCGTTATCAGCATGATACAATTCAGCGGCCGCCTGGCTCAGGATTATCCTCTGTTTTCAGCACTTCCTCAAAAACACCCGTATTTCTATTCTTTTTTACATTGTTCCAGTTAAAATATCTTCCGTTCATCGCAACGTATACGCCGGGTGGTAATGATTGTACGAAGGCCAGCGCGCATCCGAGGTTAAAAAATCCATCCGAACTTCCGAATTTATAGGGAATCATGGCTCCGGTGAGAACAACCGTTTTACCCGGTACTTTGCCGGCAAGTACAGAAGCAGTTACCGACATGGTGTCTGTTCCGTGAGTGATTATAATTTTGTCTTCCGAAGCCTCGTTGCACTCCTTCATGATGAGTTCCCGGTCCCTGGGTTTCATGTCAAGACTGTCGATCATCATGAGCGTCCGGACAGTCACCTCGGGGGTTACCCTGCTTCGGGTGATCATTTCCGGTAGATGGGTTTCCTTGAAGTATAGCTGGCCGGTGATTTCGTTGTATTCCTTGTCAAATGTTCCCCCGGTTACAAAGATGCGGATAGGCATGTGATGGCTTTGAAGAACAAAAATCTACCTTTATACGATAATGAAAAAAATAATTTGTTTCCTATTATCAATCATCGGTATAATAATTTTTACGGCGTGTAACAAAGACGGTAATAATTCAGCACATCATATCAGTAAATCAATTGTGGGGACGTGGGAACTAACGCATTATCATGAGGTAGATGTGGATTCCTCGACTAGTCCCATTACCATTAATGTGTCAGATTCCAATCTCGTTCATGGTAATGCACAAATTTTGAAATTCAACAGTGATAGTAGTTGTAGCGCTCAACCTTATGAAAATTCCCTCAATGTTATTCCTGGCGCCTATAGCCTTATCGGGAGCGATACGATTAATTTTATTTTTGGTCCGGGGCCCCCGCCTCAGAGACCTATGTATACAATTCAAGGAATAACTTTGACTTTTTCATACCCTCCTCATTATTTATACGACTCATTACATTATTTCCTGAGAACTGAAACATATACCAGACTTTTGTAGGCGAAACCGTTCAATTGAGGTATTGACAGATACTCAAAGCTATGCCGGCTCAGATTCAAAAGTTGTTTATACTCTTTCAGACTTCCGGCCTTTGAAGTTTGGGTTCAATTCGCGTTTGTAACTGACTGCGATTTTAATAAATCATCCTGGTCTTTACGGTATTGTAGAATTTTCAAATAACTCAAAGCCAGGAGAATATTATAGTCCTCATAAGATTTTTGTGCCCATTGAATAGCGCCAGGGAGATCGCCGTTTATTTCCTGGATAATGGCCATATTGTAACAGGCTCTGCCAGCAATTTTACCGTTTCTGCTCCCTGATTCCTGTTTCCAGATCTGCGCTGCTCCGTCCCAATTACCTGCCTGAGCCCTTCGCCTGGCAATAATAAAATTTCCATCTCCGCGAACGAAATATTCTCTTGAGACCCTGATCCAAAAAGGAAGTATTCGGGAAGCATATGCCGCTCCCGCTTTATTAGCGGCGTCTATAACAGCTTCCTTCCTTCCGATGAGCCCGGAAACGGCCGATATGGGATTTACTCCGGAACCCTGCAGGGAGAAATTGGTGCCCAACACATATTCATCTAAAATGGTCCGGCTGGATGGATCGTAAATTCTCCAGCCCGTTTTGAGATTTGTGGACATAGCAACGCTACGATCTATTGCCGCAATATTTGCAACGCCCAGGTTTAAATTGGCGGGACTGGATCCCAGTGCCAGTTTGGATTCCGTATCAAAAAGTTCAAGCGAAAACAAGGCATCCGTATTCGTTTCTTTGCATATTTTTTGAACAGAGTCCCATAGAAGAGCAGATGGGAAAACGCCTGCCCCAAAAGTGTAAAGTTTCAGGTCTTTCATTTGTTTGACCTGGGTAAATCTATTATTTTTCATTAATTCATCCGAAAGACCCTGCATACTGGCCTGGGCACCGGCATCCTGCAACTGATTCGTTTCCAAAGAGACGGCCTTATGAATTGCATCCAGGGTCCTGGTGGCATCTGAGGCCTTTGATCTATTGATTACGGCGACTGTTTTGATGTAAGGCGGCAAGCTGACCGGTGCAGGCTTTGTCACACTCAATGACATTTGATTCGTTGAGCTGCAGGAGCAGACAGCAGAAAGGATCAGTACAGATAATATCTGGTTTTTCATGTTGTTTGTTTGATAGGAAGGTTGGACTTAAATTGAGAACGCAGTTTCAGAAGGATTTATTATACAGGATATGAAATATATAATATTGGTTTCCAGTGGATTGCTTTCCGGGAATCGAACGCCTCACACTGAAAAAAGGTTATCTGGTAAACCATAAATCCAAAAATTTTGTTGCAAATAGTGGGTAAAACGAATGATATGAATTTGACAGGGCAAATCGCAAAGCAATTCAGAGATGTTCATTTTGGGGTGAACTGGACTGCGTCAAACCTAAAACAAAATTTGGCGGATGTAACCTGGCAGCAGGCTACCGCCAAAGTTTATTCCTTTAATACCATTGCGACCCTTGTCTACCATATGAATTATTATGTAAGCATCGTCATAAAGGTTTTACAGGGAGAGCCCCTCGCAGGAAGTGATAAATCCAGTTTTGACAATCCACCAATCCAGTCTGAGGAAGACTGGGAAAAATTATTGGGTAAAACATGGACGGATGCCGAGAATCTTGCCACTTTAATTGAACAATTGCCTGAGCCTAAGCTTTGGGAAATCTTTTCGGAGAAGAAATACGGGAGTTACTATAGGAATATTCACGGAATTATTGAACATATTCATTATCATTTGGGACAAATCGTTCTGATAAAGAAAATCTTATTGCAGGCAGATGAAAATTTACAGGATTCGCAGCCATGCTGAGGAATGCACAATAAACTGAAAACTTCTATATGAAAAAAACGAACAAATTTTTCATTGTGGTTAGGCTTGCAGGCTTTATCATTCGAAATATTAGTCGCAAAATCTATAAAAAGCCTTTGAAGAGAATTCCGGGGATGAAGGAATTAAAGGATATTCCTATTCCCATGCGTGATGGAATTAAGTTAATGGCCAACATTTACCTGTCGGACAATCCTGGGAAATACCCGGTCATCATGTGCATGACGCCATACGGAAAAGATCAGCAACCGGAACATTTTGAAATTTTCAAGGTATTTGGTATAGATACAGGCTCCATAAATACCTCAGACTATGCGGTATTTGAAGGGCCCGACCCGGCATTTTGGGTGAATAAGGGATATGTTGTCATTCATGCGAATGCCAGGGGAATGTGGAATTCAGAAGGCAAAGCCCCGGTGTTCGACAAGCAGAATGGACTCGATTTTTATGATTTAATCGAGTGGGCTGCTCAGCAGCCATGGAGCAATGGAAAAATCGGATTGAATGGGGTTTCTTACCTGGCATGGTCGCAGTGGATGGCAGCCTCCCTTCAGCCACCTCATCTTTCGGCGATCTGTCCCTGGGAAGGGTTTACCGATATGTACAGGGATGTTGTTTATCATGGCGGTATCCGTGAAGTGGGTTTAATAGGTCAGCTTACCAGTAAAAGATTCAACGCACATTATAATCGTAAGTATGGCATCACTGAAAACCTATTGAAAAGTACCGGGCAACATCCATTGGACGACGAATACTGGGAAAACAAAAGACCTGACCTGTCAAAAATAAAAGTTCCTGCCCTGGTATGTGCCAGCTGGTCCGACCAGGGGTTGCATACCAGGGGCTCTTTTGAAGGGTTTAAAACCATCGCATCAGAGTATAAATGGCTTTTCACACATGGCAGGAAAAAATGGGAAACATATTATAGTAGTGAGGCACTGAATTTACAGGAAAAGTTCTTTAACTGTTTCCTGAAGGAAGAAGAAAATGAAATGAAGCGCGAGCATAAAGTAAGATTGGAAGTTCGCACTGCGTACTATAAATGTAATATCCGTTATACCAATCAATGGCCGATTCCTTCGGTAATTCACCAAAAACTATTTCTTAATGTACCGGCAGGCGAATTATCAGAAATGTTTCCGGAAAAGGAAGGCTATATCCGGTATAGGGCAATTGCAAAAAGGGGAATAAACAAAGCCGTTTTCAATTATCAATTCAAGGAAAACACAGAGCTTACAGGAGGAATGAAACTAAGATTATGGGTTACAGCGGAGGAAACAGATGATTTGGATTTATACATTGCTGTAAAAAAATTCGACAGCGAGGGTAATGAAATTTATTTTTCCGGATATAATGGTAATCCTCACGATGTGGTAGCAAAGGGTTGGCTGCGGGTATCTCACCGCCAATTGGACCAATCCCGGTCAACCATTGAAATGCCTTATCAGCTTCACAAAAATTTATTGAAAATAATTCCCAATGAGGTTGTTCCTGTAGAAATAGAAATATTGCCTTCATCCACTTTTTTTGAAAAAGACTCATTTCTTCATTTGGTCATTATGGGCCGGGAACCTCTTAAATATAATACGCTTAAACATGAAAACTCTATTAACACTGGCTTTCACCGGGTTTATTCGGGAGGGCGGTATGATTCGTACCTGATAATTCCCAACGCGAAAGTGAATGCGAAGGGATCCGAAATGAATGCACGCCTATGAATGATAAATTTTTATTTTCGGGTTTTAGCCTTCAGCATTTGGCAGAAAAGTTTTCTTGGACCCCTACGAACCAATACCGGATTATGAAATAGCGATACTTACCAGATCCGCCTAAGTGTTTCCATTTATTTATGCTTGAATTCCTTAGGTGTTTATACTTATTTTTAAATATTTTTTCAAAATTGAATTATATTTCAAATAATTATAATCATCTTAGTATTTAAGTTCACAATTCGTGTAGCCAACGGATTGTTAGAATCTCCAATAAATCTTTTCTAATAAGCCCGTCTGTATCTTATGTTTTAATCAATTTCCTTCCCCTCAATTTCTCCATTACCCCCTGATTTTTTAGTACCCCTGATTATCGTTAATGAACTCCGAAAATTGCGTCCTCTGCTGAAAGTGGGTTCTTGTCCCGGCCCGGCAGTTTGGAATGGTCGCAATTAAATATGGAAGAAGCCGAAAATCCTATTAAAAAAGAGTAGGCAATACCTTTTAAAAATGAATAAAATGGAAGGCCAAGAAAAAAAACCTCAAATGGCTGCAACGAATATGGGTTCAAAAAAAATGCCCGACCCGGCAATGACTAAAAGAATAATGCCAGGTGCAGCGATGACAAAAAAAATTACGGATTTAAAAATTACTATCCCCATGGCGGGAATGAATAGTAAAATTCTTCCTGCTCCCGGAAATCTGAAGGGCTTTGGCCCAGGTATAAAAAACCAACCTGCATCGGGCAAAATGCCTGAATTTCAAATGAGCAAGCAGAAAATTCTAATGTCTTCCCTGGTTGAAAGAAAGAATATCTTAAAAGGACAGGGAAAGGTAATCGTCCCCTTATTTAAAGGAATATCAGGCGATTATTCGAAAACAATTGTTCCGATGCATAAAGAGACAACGGGTGCTCCAGCGTCATCTCCGTTACTCACTTATGGCAATGGTCCCCTGCTAACTAACGTGCAAGTAATTACCATCTTTTGGGGTGCAGCATGGACCCAGGCGCCCCAAAGTGATATTTTAACGCAGCTAAATCAATTCTTTGATTTTATTCTTACCAGTTCACTGATTGATCTTTTAGGGGAGTATAGCGTGCCAGGCCGGACGATCGGCCATGGAACCCGAATCGCTACAGTTACAGATTCAGGATCAGAACCAGGAGGCGGAGGCGGTCAGGTGAGTGATGTTCAACTTCAACAGGAAATTCAAACATTAATTAATAACGGAAGCGTTCCTGCCCCTAATGCGAATACTCTTTATTTTGTGTACCTGCCACCCAATGTGACATTAACTGGAGCGGCTGCTGCCGGTGGTGGTACTTCATGTATCGACTTTTGTGGGTATCACTGGTTCATTACGGGGACAAATCCTGAAATATTTTATGCCGCTATGCCTTTTCCAAATTGTAATGGATGCCTTGGCGGCCTTTCACAATTACAGGCGCTTACTTCTGTCAGTTCACATGAACTCTGTGAATCCATTACCGACCCTGATTATCCGACTGGGTGGAACAACACGAGTGTTGGAGAAATCGGGGATATCTGTGCCTGGCAGACAGATGTTATCGGCAATTTTACTGTTCAGAAAGAATGGTCGAATGCGCAAGGTATATGCGCTATCGCTCCTGCAGCGACCCAGCCTTCAGGATGGAGTGGATGGGATTCACTCGGAGGATGGATTGATATGTTAACTGTAGGTCAGAATGCTGATGGTCGTCTTGAAGTATTCGCAAGGGGCGGAGACGGGGCTGTCTGGCACAACTGGCAAACCGCACCTAATAATGGATGGAGTGGCTGGGATTCGTTAGCCGGATGGATTGATATACTCACAGTAGCACAAAATGCAGATGGCAGGTTAGAACTATTTGCGCGAGGTGCTGACGGTGCCGTATGGCATAACTGGCAGACCGCGCCGAATAATGGTTGGAGTGGCTGGGATTCCTTAGGTGGTTGGATTGATATGTTAGCGATAGCGAGGAACCAGGACGGGCGATTGGAAATATTTGCAAGGGGTGGCGACGGTGCTGTTTGGCATAACTGGCAAACGGCGCCGAATAGCGGATGGAGTGGCTGGGATTCATTGGGAGGATGGATTGATATGATAGCGGTAGCCCAGAATCAGGATGGTCGATTGGAAATATTTGCAAGAGGTAGTGACGGTGCGGTATGGCATAACTGGCAGACTTCGCCCAACAATGGATGGAGTGGCTGGGATTCATTAGGAGGGTGGATTGACAGATTATCTGTAACAGAAAATGCTGATGGCAGACTTGAAATATTTGCCCGCGGAGCTGATGCTGCCTTATGGCACAACTGGCAAACTGCTCCCAATAATGGTTGGAGCGGATGGGATTCCCTGGGAGGATGGATAGATATGTTAACTGTAGGCCAGAACCAGGATAAACGATTGGAAGTATTTGCAAGAGGTGGTGATGGTGCAGTATGGCACAACTGGCAAACTGCTCCCAATAACGGATGGAGTGGATGGGCTTCCTTAAGCGGATGGATTGACAGACTATCTGTTGCAGAAAATGCTGACGGAAGACTAGAAATATTTGCTCGTGGCGCTGATGCTGCCTTGTGGCATAATTGGCAAACTGCTCCCAATTTTTGATTGATTTACTTTTTATATTTAAATGTCCGGATATAGAATCCTAACCACTCCGGCCGGCTCCAAAACACGCTATGATGGAGGAGTTGCATTTGAAATAGAACCAATCAAAATTTTTATTACGCACGGTGATTTACTTCATGTGTTTGAAAACCAGGAAGCTCGGTGCCGAGGTCGGTGACTGTAAATTGTTTCATATAATTAGTTTTATTGTCCTGTTTATTTGAAGTCCGCTGAAACGGAAAGCTCCTTCCATTTTTTAAGTTCCTGACCCATGGATTCGATTTTTTCGCCGGCCCGTTCGAACGCGTTGGTGCCCAGGAGCGGCAGGAAGTTGCCGGTGTCGTTTAATCCGGCGGCTTTCTGCAAGTGTGTCATCCTTCGGTGCGCTAGCGAAGTTTTATCCTTGCGTTTATATGATCATTGCTCTACATCCGAAATCATTTTGTTGACGATGACCCATCTGCCGTCGAGTTTATGGAAGGAAAGTAACTCGAAATAATTAAAGTCGTACATCTTCACACGGACCATCGCTACGGCAATGGAGTTGATGATCTCTAGAGAGACGATTTCGCCTTTAAACGGCTTGCCGGAATCCTTTGGACTCTGGCGATTCCTGACGCCGTCCAGGTACTGTGGTAGAGTCTTGAAATAGGGTTTGCCAGCGACGTCTCCGAATAGCAGGGTGCCGGAGTAGAAGGTGCTGCCGAGAAGGTCAACTCCGCCCTCATAAATACCTTTAAAGTATGCATCAGTAAGAACGTGGGCAATATTTGCTGAGTCATCTGTGTAATTGTTCATTTGCATTGTGTTTTTGGTTAACAGGTGCTGCCCCATCAAAAGTTACAAAGACTTTTTAACTTTGATGACCAATTATGAAAGAGATATAATTCGCGTTGACGCAAATAGTGAAGAATATTTGTGGCATAATATGAACTCCTGAATAACCATAGCAATTTTGAAATGAAAATCTTCTTTTTTATTCTTCTGCCCTTAATGATTTTTATTTCGGCATATTCTGCACAAATTCCGGGCGTCAGGAATGGTCATACTATGGTTTATTATCCTGCAATGCACGCTATTATTTTATTTGGCGGGGCCAATGAATCGAAAGTACTTGGGGATACATGGAGTTATGCTAAAGGGAAATGGGAACTGCGTAGCGAGGATGGCCCATCTCCCAGAACTTTCCCTGCGAAAGTAATGGCTGATGATTATATTCTGCTTTTTGGAGGCAACGAGGTTCTATTTGGCAATGACAAGCATCCGGTTCATTATCTCGATGATACCTGGATTTACTGAGAAGGGCATTGGGCAAGAGTCAAAACGACCATTCATCCCGGTCCCCGGGCCGAAACAGCAATCGGTTATGATCCGGTGCATAAAATGATCCTGCTTTTTGGCGGAAGGCAGTCCGGAGAGAATGTATTTGGCGATCTCTGGTCACTCAAAAATGGTAAATGGAATTTACTGAGTGCAGAGCAGGCC
>JANWIY010000100.1 GCA_025449645.1 Chitinophagaceae bacterium
AAGTAGGTGTTCAGGTTATTTTGATCCCCTAACTTCAAAAGTAGACACGGAAACGCCGGGTATACCATCCGGAGAAATTCCCTCAATGACTACAGCAAATTTTCCTGCCAGGTCCGAAGTAAAAAAGGATAACCGGGATTTACCATTCTTATCTGTCATAACGTATGGCGACCACAACAATACATTCCGGAAATCCGGAATGGGACTATTTTCCTGGTCCTTGTTTATGTAAGCCGGGGAATAGAATTCACGTTCCTGCTGCAGACCGTCGTATTCAAAGAGAATGGCATTCGGATCCAATTGCGTTGCGCCAAGTTCCCCCGAGTAAGATTTCACACTTACTATGCCGTCAACGATCGAAGATCCTGTAAAAAATCTTCTGGATACAACCTCGATATTATTAATTTTCAATGGATCTAATGCAATGATTTTACTGGCGTCAAAGACCGGCAGGCCGTCCAGGAGAATTAAAGGGCCATCTTCAAAATAGATATTGAAAAGAAGATTTCGGACCCGGAACCTGAACTTATCATCCTCTTTACGAATGCGGACATCTTCCACGAATTCCCTCATCACTTCTTCCATCGTTACAAACCGGGTATAATCCTCGAGGTGATATAATCTGTCGGGCCTGCCATAAAAAGGAATGGAATCCGATACGGATCCTGGTAAATAGGAATGCCTGATCCCAAAATTGTAAGTATTTTCCACCTGAGTGCTAATGCTCCGTTTCAACAGGTCCGATTCCCATTTTTTTGGTATGGCTGAAGCTCCGGCCACCGTAGTGGAAAATTTATCAGCATATGCATTTGAAATATCCAGGCGGTAGTTCGAATCTTTTTGATTTGCAGCCTGCAGAACGATAATATTGGTTTTGTAAATATTCTGGAAAGTAAACCGGATAGTTCCATCTGCTTTGCTCGTTGCACTGCTGAAGCCAAAATGAGTTCCTGGAACACTCAGATAAAACGGAATACCTTTTGCTGCTGCACCGGTATTTTTGTCTTCAACCCTTCCATTCACAACCGGTCCCTCAATTTCTGGAAGAAATTCAAAATCAGGATGTCTGTATTTAAAAAGATCATCCCATTTGAATCTTCTCCAACCCTGGGTTAGAAGTAAATTATCGATGGCCTGATCGGATTCCACATCTGTATGCGCGATATAATAATCAGGCGACTCTACAGTGCCTCTCAGATCAGAGGTTAAAAAAAGATAGCTGACAATATTTTCTTTGGGCAGGGATTGAAGGGAATCCAGCATGAAAACTGACATGGACAAATTTGCAGGACAGGATGGATGCAGTTCATCGCTTGTGGAAATATCTACAACAACTTCTTTCCGGGGTTCATAAACCAGCTTATCCGTTTTTGACCGGATAAGCATGTGTTCCTTTGGTCGTTTGTAAAACAATCGTTCGCAAACGGGTTGGCGGGAAGCGTTGAAAATCGTAAATGTGGAAATTCCATCCCCGAGTACTGACTTGTCTACATAGAAAACGGCTTCTCCATTCCTGATCTGATTTACCTGAACATTTTTTATTAAATGCCTGGTATGTACAAATAAGTAAACATCGGTATTCAAAAACACAGTCGTCGCCTGCACGGTAACTTTTATTTTTTCCGTTTCTGTTTGCGAAAGGCCAAGGGTAAATCCCTGGTCATAGGAGCCGGGCAGTTTTTGCATGAAGGTGGAATCTTCGAGTTTTACGACGGCATAATAAGTGTTGTTTTTCTGCGGCTCAAGCTGAAATGTTCCCATCCCGTTGTGGAAGGAATGGAACCGGGTGATGGTATCCTTTTTCTGATTGATGATTGCCCCCTCGCAATCCAGGCCCGATCCGGATTCTCCCGTTACCTTAAAAGCAATTTTAGATGGCAATCCGTCAACCAGATTTCCTCCTTCCGGAAAAAACTGAATGGTGGCCATGGATGTAAGGGGCTGGCCGTCCGATGCTTTCCCTTTCAGGGTATTGACAATACTGATGGGTTGTTCGTAAAAATAGTCTGCCGGGAAATTTTTCATCCAGCTCGTATATGCGCGCAGGAGATAATTTCCTGTGCTCAGGGAGCCCGGAATGGTAATCGATCCATTACCATATCCGGCTTTCATCGAAATCTTTGTATGGAGCACGGGCTTCGTTTCCCTGCTGATGATTTCAACATAAGCCACCCTGCTCAGGTCGAGCGGTTTGTGAAAACTTTCATCGACGGCATATATCTTAAACCAAATTGTTTCTCCCGCGAGATAAAAAGTTTTATCCGTGTGAACGAATAATTTCTCCTGCAGGGCATTCGACTGGTAGTTATAAAATTGTTGCTTCAGGTTATCAGCCAGCTGGTCCTGCGCAATCAGCAAACGGCTGCTTAAAAGAAAAAAAGTTAAACCAAAGCATCTTTTCATTAGAGGTAGTTTAGGGCCAGTAGGAAGGTTTGACATTAACGCCTCCCTGATAAGTGCAATAGAGGCAGGTTTTTGGGGCTACGACAAGGGAGATAATAAAGTCACCCTCGAAGTGGTATGGAGCATAGGAAGTATCAGAATAATTATAAACGAGTAGATTTAACTGATCTAATGCAACTTCTCTCAGCGGGCACGAATATTCCGGATTCGATTGCCAGCCGGGCAGGGACTTGTTGCTGATAAATATCCTCTGCTCCTGAACTGATGATGCCGATATATATCCCAATACCGGATCTTTCGTATTGGTCACCCCATGGATATTTCCGGTCGTCTGCGAAGGCTGCAGGTCAAAAAGGCCGCCGAGGGACTGGGAGTTTTTCTGAACAGTGGACCAATAATTATAAGCATCCGGTGTCAGCGGATATTGCCGGACCAGGATACTGTATTCAATATCCATTCTCGGATCATTTTGCGGAAAATTCGCCAACTGGGCATGGCTGATCACATCTTTACTCAACGCGACCGAAGATCCGAGAAGGATATCATCGGAATGACTGGTAGTCCAGCAGGTATGCGTACTCACACCGACAGGAAGTGGATAGATCAGCCCATCGGCTACTCCCCAGGGCGAATCAAAAACAGACAGGTGTTCATAGGTTTCCAAATAGTCCCATCTGTAGTAATGTGTACTGTTTGTTGGATCGTGTCCATTCACGTAAATCCTCACTGCCTGCGCCCCGGTAGTCGGGTCATTCAATAATAGTTCCCAGGTGACACTGTCGATCGGAGGCGAGATCTTGGGTGCTACAAAATCCGATAAATATTTATTGCCATCGGAGGTTGTAACCGCCAGCTGATAATTCTGCGTTATATCCAGATTGAGCGGGGGACTCAGATACACACCGTCGGAAGCTGTATCTACTAAAGGATAGCTGCTTCCATTGGAACCCTGAATAAACACCTGGGCACCTAATTCAGGAATATTTGTTACTGTATCTGTGAGGTTGCGCGACCGTGTGAGGATAAAACTGGAAGATGCACTACTACCAGTATTGATGAAGCCGTCGATGGCCAGGTAGTGATTACTTGCTTTTATGGCGGGCGGATTATATGGTTTTCTGCAGGTGGATATTGTCATCGCCAGGAAAAGGATTAAAATATATTTCATTCTCATTCTGACCATAAAGCCTAGAATTTGATATTATAAGTTATGAATGGAATCAGGGTTCCGAAAATAGAAAGCTGATAGCCCTTTACTTTTCCATTTTGCTGCACGAAATAAACAGAATAGGCGTTTTGCCGTCCGGTTAAATTGTAAACGCCGAGAGACCAGGAATTATGGGTTAACTTTTTAACCTTTTGGTTGTCTTCCATGGTCACGGAAATATCCGTTCTGAAATAATCCGGTATGCGGTATTGGTTCCTGTCAGAATAATACAGTGTGGCGGATCCGCCCACATCGTATACGGCCAGCGGCAGTGTGATGGGCCTTCCGGTACTATAAATTACATTCAGAGACATACTATACCGGTGGGAAAAACGGTAATTGCCAATAAAATTCAAATTGTGTGGCTTATCAAAACTGGCTGGATAATAATTCCCGCCGTTGACTGTTTCGCCGGCCAGCGGATCGTCCTGCTTTAAGAAGGTTCTGGAATAAGTATAGCTGATCCATCCATTTACTTTTCCTGTATTTTTTTTCAATAAAAATTCAACACCATAAGCTTTTCCCTTTGTTTCAAAAACATCTGTTTCTAAATGATGATTCAAAACCAGGCTCGCCCCGCTTTTGTAGTCAAGGTAATCCTGCGTTTGCTTATAATACACTTCAAGGGAAGTTTCAATACTGTTGGACCTGAAATTCCTGTAAAGCCCCAGGGAAAGTTGCCGTCCCTGCTGAGGTTTGATATTCGGGTCGCTTAATTTCCAGATATAGGTTGGTGAAATGGTTGTGGTATTGGAAATGACATGAATATATTGCTGCATGGTATTGAAACTTATTTTCAATGAGGTATTGTCTGTTAAGGAATACCGTGCAGAAAGCCTGATCTCCGGCGCACTGTAAGTCTTGATTATTTTTCCGCTCTTATAGGAAACGGTATCCACGAGCGTAGCTGTTTCCCTGGGCAGGCCCGGAACATATTGATAAATATCATGTGGCCCGAGGTAATTAAACATCGAATACCGGATGCCGGCATTGATGGAGAGATCAGGCGTAATCGCATATTGGTCGCCCAGGTATAATGCGGATTCCAAAGCCTGCTCGGCCGGAACGGTATTATTAATCACCAGGGACTGACTGCCTACCGGCTTGTAGGTACCCGGGTAGAGCTTATAATAAATGGAATTTAATCCATAAGTAATCAGATGTTTGGTATTGGGTGCATAGGTAAAATCAGCACGCAGATAGGTTTGATTAATATTAAAACCAAGATTAAACCCATTTATGGGAACCTGGGTACTCGAAACGGAATACTGGTAATGGTCAAGGCCGGCAGTAAATACAGCAAAAGACTTGTTATTAAAATTATGTTTCCATTTAATGTTCGCATTCCGGTTACTGTATTTGTAAGTCGTATCATTATTCAGGTTAAACCTATCACTGCTCACATAGCCCATGAGGTAAAGGGTATTTTTCCCATTAATTATATGGCTGATGTGCACATTGGCATCGTAAAAATTGGCCCGGCTGTTACTGTAAACAGAATTTGGGATCAGGCCAAGCAGCCAGTTTGAATATGTCGTTCTGAAACCCGCAATGATCGAGGTCTTTTCCTGTTTGATAGGACCCTCAATTGTAAATTTGCTTGTGAGCGGTCCTATGCCGCCGGTTCCTGACCATTTTTTATTGTTCCCGTCTTTGGGAGTAACATCCAGGACCGACGACAACCTGCCCCCATATTTTTCCGGAATGGCACTTTTATATAACTCGATTCCCTTTACAATATCCGGATCGAAGGCAGAAAAAAAGCCGAAGAGGTGACTTGGATTATAAATTGTTGCGTCGTTGAAAAGGATCAGGTTTTGATCGGCGGAACCTCCTCTTACATTAAATCCATTGCTGGCTTCCCCGACCGAGGTAACGCCGGGAAGTGTAAGCACCACCTTGAGGATATCCGTTTCTCCGAAAACAACAGGAACCTGTTTGATCGTTTGAATATTCAACTTACTTACGCCCATTTGAACGCTTCTTGTGTTGGAGGCCCTTTCCGCAGAAACAATCACGGCCTTCAGGCTCGCGACATATTCTTCCAGGTCTATGTTCAGCTTCCCATCACTATGAAGTAATATATGGCGCCTTGTATCCTTCATTCCGATACTGCTGATCTTAATCAGGTGATGTCCTTTTGGCAAGGTGAGTGAATAATATCCGAACTGGTCGGTATTCAATATGATTGCGGGAGAGTCGACAGACATAGTTGCGCCGATGATGGGTTCTCCGGTTTTGATATCCCGTATATAACCGGCCACGGTTACTTTTCCGGATGATGTTTTTGCGTACCGGTTTCCGATCTCAAATAATTTGTTGTCTGCTGAAACCTTCAGGTCGGTTTTTTCTGCGTTGGCATTTTCATCGAGGATATCGGACAATCCCGCCGTATCCCCCACCGGCCTCTCCTGGTCAAAATAATGTTTGGGAAGGGAAGTCTGAATGCTGAAGCGGCGACTGATAAAAACATTTCCCTCCGGGCCCATCGCATAATGAAAATCAGTGTTTTTGAAAAGCTCTTCAAATAATTCGCCAATGGTCTCCTGGTTTGCCACCAGGCTGATTTGCAGGCTGTCGACTTCCGCGGGATCATAATAGATATGATCGCCGGTCTGTCTTTCAATTTCGTTTGCCAGCCGGGTGAAAGTAAATCCCTGAAAGGTTCCTGTGATTTTTTTTTGATCCTGTGCGGAAACGCGGAGCCAGCAAAGGCATGAAAGGAGGAATAGGTACAGATAGGAATGCCGCATGTCAGTTCTTTAGCTGGGAGTAAAAGATAGAAACCCTAACAATCGCTTCTTCAAATCTTTTTTTGAAATTGAGCTTGTTGGTCCGTATGAAACTCTTAACCGCGTCCTTATGGTCTTTCAGCAGATCCAGCAATTGAGTTTTTCCATCAACGCCATAAAAAATATTATTGATTTTCAGGTAATACGTGTTATACAGTTTGTACTTCGGATCCTCATAGCCAGAAGGCGAGGGTAGTTTCTTTTCTCTTCTTACATAAACAGCAGGTTCGTTCCGGCTAAGTTGTTCATAGTATCCATCCTGAATGGCCGCTTCATTTGCGCGGCCTGCTATGAAGCGTATGAAAAGATGACCGTCTATCGAGAAAGAATCCACATTCTCTTTCGAAATCATGATCAGCGCATCATGCGCATAATTGTATGTAATCAATTCATCGGAAACGAGATCATAATAAAGGCTCAGGTCCGGATAGGTCAATCCATTGTAGGAAACAGAACCCGTAAGCATGCTGTCAGATTGAAAAAAGGCAAAGCCGGTTGCCTTTGTGCCATTTCTTATGTATTCCGGGCCATTGTATAACCTGGCGTTCTCACCGATTTCTGTTAAATAATTGTGGTAAAGGTTGGAGAAGGAGCCCGAATAAAAGACCGAATCGGTTGGAATTTGTTGAGCGAAAGATCTGGCGGCAAACAGTAAATGACATGAAATTCCCAATAGAAAAACAACACGATGACTCATAAACAGAAGACATTTTCCCTTCCCTGGCAGTATCCAATCAGAAGATCGTCCGGTTTGAATAATAATCAGGGGTAAATTAACGAAAATTACCCTTCCGGGCAATTAAAATAGCAAGGTTTTACCGCCTCACCGGCATGTACAGAAGGGTTATCCATTTGCTGGTATCCGGCTCATTCATCCTATCTGTAACAAGGGACTGAAAAGGGATGGCCATTTTTGTTTTTCCATAGTCATTGATGAAATATTCAAGCTGCTTTAAACTCTCTCTGATCGTGTATTCACCACCATGCACTTCACAAACCATAAAATTTCCGGGAACGAGCCGGCGCACAAAAAGAGAATCTTTTCCCTGTAATAAACGATTCGTGGGAATGGCAACCTGCACCTCGTAACTGTTGTCATCCTGCAGGCTTACGTTTACCATGGGATATCCGGATATTTCCGCATGCTGACTTGCAATGCTTTTCCGCAGTGGAACAAGGTAACGGTATATTTCAGCTGTAGAAGGATAGACTGGACTCCGGTATTTAGCGGATAACAGGAAAGTATCCTTTGTCGAGCTTCGGTAAATCGGAAGCCCATACACGTTTTTCGGATCCGAAATAAAGGAGCTGAAATTATTCAGGATGCCGGTCATATCATTTTTTATCTCCAATGCCCGTTTATAATTCGCCAGCCTGCTGAATGGGCTATTGCCTGCTGAGAGTTCAGATACCCAAACAGCACCTGTTGAGTCGGTTGCAAAAGAGACCAGGTTCATAACGCTGTTCAGCACCAGTTTGCCAGATTGGATCCGGATGCCTGCCACATTAGATGATAGATGTTCCAGTTTGAACTCCGTTCCGTTATAAGTAAACGGAGTTTGCTTAACGTGTTGGTGTCCGTCTGAATTTCGCCACCATTTTTCCCAATTTGCTTCAAGGGAGAGAAACCGGTATGCGCCGTTTATCGTCGTATGTGTGATGGTTATTTTTGATATGACGATCTTTGCAGGAATAAAAAGGTAAATGCAGATTAAAGTTAAAATAAGCACAACCAGGATGCCGGCAAACCATTTCTTCATATATTGAAAAATAATTGTGGCGCAAAGTAGCCAATTTTTATTTATGCCCATTTTCTCCAACCGGCGCGTCCATTTTGTTTGCGTTCTTTTAATTCTGGTATCCTGTGACTCCGGAAAGTGGAAAGCAAATAAGAATGCCCTGTTTCAACTTCTGCCTGCTTCAGAAACCGGCATTGATTTTATCAACCTGGTAACGGACACCAAAGACTTTAATATTTTCAAATATCGAAATTTCTATAATGGCGGCGGTGTTGCCATCGGAGATATTAACAATGACGGGAAACCCGATATTTTTTTTACTTCGAATCAGCACGAAAACCATCTCTATCTCAATAAAGGAAATTGGAAATTTGAGGATATCACAAAGAAAGCAGGAATATCCAGCACACATCACTGGCATACCGGGGTAACCATGGTAGACATCAACGGCGATGGCTGGCTCGATATTTACGTATGCAACAGCGGGGAGATCCCGGGTGATGACCGGGCGAACGAATTATACATAAATCAAAAAGATGGAACCTTTAAAGAAGAGGCCCACGAGTATGGTCTGGATGACCACGGGCAGTCCACCCAGGCTGTTTTTTTTGATTATGACCATGACGGGGACCTCGATTGCTTTATTTTGAATAACAGCAACCGGTCAGTAGAAAGTTTCGGATATTCCAAAGGGCTCAGAAATATCCGGGATCCCGTAAACGGAGACCGCCTGTACCGGAATGATAACGGAAAGTTTGTTGACGTAAGTGCTGAAGCAGGAATCTACGGAAGTGCTATCGCCTATGGCCTGGGTGTTACAGTAGGCGATGTTAACAATGACGGCTGGGAGGATATATACGTTTCAAACGATTTTTTTGAAAGGGACTATCTATATATCAATCAGCATGACGGTACTTTCAAAGAAGTGATTAATGATGAAATGGGCCATACCAGCCAGGGCTCCATGGGCTCTGACATGGCGGATATTAACAATGATGGCTGGCTCGATATTTTTACTACCGAGATGCTGCCTGAATCGGATTACCGGTTGAAAACAACGATAAAGTTTGACGACTACGATGTGCTGAATGCCAAGAATCAGCTGGATTATCATCATCAGTTTACCAGCAATTGTCTTCAGTTGAATAACCACGACGGTACATTCAGCGAGATTGCCCAGTTGTCAGGCGTCGATGCTACCGGATGGAGCTGGGGCGCGCTGAGTTTTGACTTTGACAATGATGGATGGAAAGATCTTTTTGTTTGCAATGGCATCAAAAAAGACCTCACGAATCAGGATTTCCTGGAATTTTTCAGCAGCCATGAATTGCGGGATCAGATCAAGGAACACGGATTGGATTATAGGGAAATTCTGGACAGGATGCCATCGGTACCGATTCCGAATTATGCATTTGTGAATCAGAAAAACCTGAAGTTTAAAAATGAATCTGCATTGCTGGGATTCGATAAGCCCAGTTTCAGCAACGGGGCTGCATATGCGGATCTGGATGGAGACGGGGACATGGACCTGGTCATTAATAATGTGAATTCAGAAGCCTTTGTTTACAGGAATATGACCTCGGAAACCCTTCATCATCATTTCCTGAAAATAAAATTAAGAGGAGATTCCCTGAATACATTTGGCATCGGCGCCCGGGTTACGCTGTATGCAAAAGCGGGTGAACAGGTATTGGAACAGATGCCAAGCCGGGGTTTTCAGAGCAGCGTGGATCCGGACCTGAATTTCGGACTGGGAAATGATGCTTCAGTCGACAGCCTGATCGTGCGCTGGCCCCAGGGGCAGATGCAAATCATTCATCAGATTAGGGCAGACACGGTGCTGGTGCTGAATAAAAAAGATGCCGGCCTTCGTTTTGTTCCTGCAGCACGGCCAGGAAAATCCCTGTATGAAAACATTACGGCATCGGATATCCGGGGCAATATCCGGCACACTGAAAATGATTACATCGATTTTAAGGTTGAGAAGTTAATACCAAAAATGCTTTCGACGGAGGGGCCGAAACTCGCGGTGGGTGACGTGAACGGAGATGGGTTGGAGGATTTCTATGTTGGAGGAGCCATAGGCGATACGGGCAAGATATTCATTCAGCAACCGGATGGAAAATTTATTCAGAAGCCGCAGCCGGCGTTTGCGGCTGACCGGATTTTTGAGAATATAGGGGCAGTATTTTTTGATGCGGATGGAGATGGCGATCAGGATCTGATAGTCGCTGCCGGAGGGAATCAAAGGTTGCCCGGGTCCCCATTCTTGCTGACGCGTTTATATCTCAACGATGGGAAAGGAAATTTCAAACGTGCCGGCAAAGGATGGCCAACGGTTTCCATCAATGCATCCTGTGTGAGGGTCGGTGATTTTGACGGAGACGGTTATCCGGATGTTTTTATAGGCGCACGCAGCATCCCGGGTAGTTACGGCGTGATCCCCTCCAGTGTTCTCTTAAAAAATAAAGGCCACGGCGTATTTACGGATGTTACTGCAACAGTTGCGCCGGACCTGCTAAAACTTGGGATGGTAACCGATGCGCAATGGGCCGATATTGATGGAGATGGAAAGAAAGAGCTGATTGTGGTCGGGGACTGGATGCCCGTTACCATACTGAAATACGTGGATGGAATGCTAAAGAAAACAGGAGAAATTCCAAATTCATCCGGATGGTGGAATTGTTTGACTGTAGCAGATATTAACGGCGACGGATATCCGGACCTGCTGGCCGGGAATTTTGGATTGAATTCAAGGATCAAGGCCGACAAGGATCATCCTGCAAAATTATATGTCGGGAATTTCGATCATAATAATCAAACGGAATGCATACCGGTTTACTATAAATCGGATGGCAAGGCATATCCTTATTTTATGAAAGGTGAAATGGAAGCGGAGATCCCGCAGCTAAAAAAGAAATTCCTGCGGTTTGATGCATATGCAGGAAAAGGAATCGAGGAAATTTTTTCTAAGGAGCAGTTGAAACAGGCATCGGTGCTTTCAGTTGAACAAACCCAGACCTGTGCATTTATTAACGACGGGAAAGGCCGGTTTACCATTCAGCCCCTTGAAACGAGGGCACAATTTTCTCCGGTATTTACCATTCTTGCAGAGGATCTGAATGGCGACGGCATCACGGATCTTTTTCTTGCAGGAAATTTTTATGGGGTAAAACCGCAAACCGGCCGGTTCGATGCAAATTATGGAACCACCCTGCTTGGAAATGCACAACATCAATTTCATTATTTGGAACCTCTGCACAGCGGATTGTTTGTTAAAGGAGAATCAAGGGATGCAAAAAGTATAACCAATTCCAGGGGTGATCATTTTATTATTGTGGCCGTGAATAATGATAATCTTTGCCTGTTCCGCCGAAACACGCCTTCCCCGAGGCAATAAAAATTTAAGCCTAATTTTTTATTGATTATCAGCGAGTTGCAAAGGTGACTAAAAAATACCGGGTCAGTTTTTGGGAATGAATCTTTGATCCGCCTACCTTTGCCGTCCATTTAAATCAGGCTGCCGGGATAGCGTCGGGGAAATTAAAATAAGCATCATGAGCAAATTACATTTCACCACAAAACATGCGAACGAAGCTACCGTACAACGAGACTGGTGGGTTGTTGACGGTACTAATCAAACTATTGGACGCATGTGTGCCCGCATAGCAGCTATTCTGCGCGGGAAGAATAAAGTGTATTACACACCCCATGTTGACTGCGGGGATTTTGTTATCGTTACGAATGCAGACAAAATTTTATTCACCGGAAATAAGTTGGAAGAAAAGATCTATATCAATTTTTCCGGTTATCCTGGGGGCAAAAAAGAAGAAACAGCAAAGAATTTGTTGAGGCGGCGTCCTGAGGCACTCGTCGAACGGGCAATCAAAGGCATGTTGCCGAAAAACAGACTAGGAAGAAAAATGTATAAGAAGTTGTTTGTCTATGCCGGTGCATCCCACCCCCATACGGCCCAGCAACCAAAAGAACTGAATCTTAATCCGGTAAAATAGAAAATCTGAAATTTAATTTTCAAATTTTCAAATTTTCAAATTTTCAAATTGCATTTTCATGGAAAAACAAAAAACTGCCACCGGTCGCCGGAAAGAAGCTGTAACCAGGATCTTTCTGACCAAGGGCAGCGGCAAAATCGTGATCAACGGTAAGGATTACAAGGAATATTTCTCCCTGGCCTACCTGCATAACCAGGTGGATCTTCCTTTAAAGACCACAGATTCCCTGGACAAATTCGATATCCAGATCAACGCAACCGGTGGGGGCATCAAAGGCCAGGCCGAAGCTTGTAAACTGGGCATTGCCCGTGCGTTGCTGGAAGTGAATCCGGAATTGCGTCCGGTATTGAAAGCGGCCGGTGTGCTTCGTCGTGACCCCAGAGCGGTGGAACGTAAGAAGCCCGGACGTAAGAAAGCCAGAAGAAGCTTCCAGTTCAGTAAACGTTAATCAATTCAAAAGTATTTCCGTCTGAGGTTTCTTAAGCCCGGACGACAAAGTTTAATCAATATGGAACAGAATACTTCACTTCAGCAGCAATTATTGGAAGCCGGCGTGCACTTCGGTCATTTGCGTAAGAAATGGAATCCGAAAATGTTGCCATATATCTTCGCAGAGAAGAAAGGCATCCATATCATTGACCTGAACAAAACCACGGAAGCGCTTCAGGAAGCATCTGCAGCCCTGAAACAAATTGCCAAATCCGGGAAGAAAGTCATGTTTGTCGGCACTAAAAAACAGGCAAAGGAAATCGTTACGGAAAGTGCAAAGCGGGTGAACATGCCTTTTGTTACAGAACGCTGGCTGGGTGGTATGCTCACCAATTTCAATACAGTCCGTAAGAGTGTAAAGAAAATGCAGAGCATTGAAAAGATGTTGACAGATGGCACGTTCGACAGTATCACAAAGAAGGAGCGTCTTACCCTTGCGAGGGACAAAGATAAAATGGAGAAAGTGCTGGGCGGTATTTCCCAGCTTGGCAGAGTTCCGGCAGCCTTATTCCTGATTGATATCGGTCACGAGCATATTGCGCTGGCCGAAGCAAGGAAACTGGGCATCACCACCTTCGGAATGGTAGATACTAATTCGGATCCAAACAGAGTGGATTTTGCCATCCCTTCAAACGATGATGCAACCAAATCCATCGCGATAATTGTAAACTATATTGCTGCAGCTATTGCGGAAGGGCTTGCTGAAAGAATGGCCGCCAAAGATGAAGATGTGGAAGAAGTAGCCAGCGACGAGAATGAGCGCAAAGCTGCCCGCATTCAGGCGGAAGCTGAGGGAGAAGCTTCCCGTGCCAAGGGAGAAAAAACAGCCAGGACACCCGGCGCACCAAAGCGCCGGATTCCGAACAGTGGCCGCCGCACCGGCGCAAGATAGGGCTGCAGTCTTTACATTAAAAAAACCATTATGTCAGCAACTACTACGAATATAACAGCAGCAGATATCAATAAGCTACGCCAGGCAACAGGTGCAGGCATGATGGATTGCCGCAAGGCACTTACTGAAAGTGATGGCGATTTCGAAAAAGCCATTGATTATCTACGCAAGAAAGGACAGAAAGTAGCAGCGCTGCGCAGTGACCGGGAAGCGAAGGAGGGCGTGGTCATTTCCACAACAACCCCCGATAATAAAACAGGACTGATTATTACCCTGGCCTGTGAAACGGACTTCGTGGCCAAGAATGCCGAATTCGTTGCCTTCACCCAAAGTATAATGGATGTGGCATTGAAAAATAAATTGAATTCACTTACGGAACTACTTTCAGCGAAACTGGATAATGCCAGCGTTGCCGATAAGATCAATGACCAGGTAGCCAAGATCGGAGAAAAGATCCAGCTTACCCGTTTTGAAAGAATAGATGATGAAGGTGTTTCTTCATATATCCATGGCATGAACAGAATGGGCGTACTGGTGGGACTGAATAAAAATACGGCTCATGCACTGGAAGCCGGAAAGAATGTTGCAATGCAAATTGCGGCTATGAACCCGGTTGCCGTTGATCAGGACTCTGTTTCAGCCGATGCCATTGCCAGAGAAAAGGCAATAGTCACCGGGCAGATCAGGAATGACCCAAAGATGGCAGGAAAGCCAGACGAAATGATTGAGAAGATTGCGATCGGGAAACTGAATGCGTTTTTTAAGGAAAATACGCTTACCGCCCAGCCATTTGTCAAGGACCCGGGAAAGACCGTGGCGGAATACCTGAAAAGCATTGATCCCGATCTGAAAGTTACCCAATTCAAAAGGGTTCAATTAGGATAATGATCTCATCCCGCCAGACCGGCGGGATTTTTTATGCCGGACCATTCCTGAAAAATATCTTTTCTTTGCACTATCCATAAACATATATGCTGCCAAAATATAAGCGCGTTCTGTTGAAATTGTCTGGAGAGTCCCTGATGGGAGATAAGAGTTTTGGTTTCGATAATGGAGTGATCGCCCAATATGCTGAAGATATCAGGGGCGTTGTGGAATTGGGGGTACAAGTGGCGATAGTGATCGGAGG
>JANWIY010000101.1 GCA_025449645.1 Chitinophagaceae bacterium
AGCTTAAGCTGAAGTTTTACAAAACAGTGGCGGATGGCAGATGGTACGACAGATCCTATTCCGAGGAAGCGGAAATGCATTCGCCGGAATTTGGAATTCCGGAAATGAACGCTGAACTGAAAGCTGCAATTGATGCATACGAAAGCGTACATACGCAGATGCGGAGTTTTTCCCGTTAACCCCCGGGGTTCTCACCGTTCTCATGACATAGAATTTTTGAGATCCTGTCTTCAAAAATTTTGTTGTCAGGGATCGCGTATTTCTTTTTGAACAGATCAATCACGCCAAATTCTTTCAGCAAACTGATTTTCCTTTCCAAATCGACAACAGAAGGATTAAATATCGTTTTATCCATCACCTGGCGTGCATATAATTTCTTCAACATTTCCAGGAATTTCGCATAAAGAATTCCCTGGGCGTATAAATATAATTCCGTGAATTTTCTTTTCTTGCCGGGAAGTTTCACCCGGCTGATAAAAGCGTCATAAAATCCCTTGTAAAAGACGTTCATACAGTGAATTTTCAGGCTTTTATCATACTCGTTGCCCAGCTTATATTCTATAGAATTGATAATCCCGTTTGCATCATCCAGCAGGCGCTTTATGGAACAGCTTTTATGACCCGGGCTTACAGACATTTTTTTGATGTATTCTTCAAAATCCGGGAATGAAAGGAATTTTGAAAGTATGTATGTGCTGTAAACCGACCGGTTGGAGTTTGCAGGCTTTATATTGAAGTAATATTCTTCTCCAAAGGAAAAACGCTTCTCGGTCAGCAGCGGATTCTTCCGTTCCTTTTTAAAAATCCCTGTTAAGGCTTCAGTTTTATCATTTTCAAAGAAAAATGAAAGGGCCGGTTCAAAACCGGGAAATGAAAATGGAATAATGCCAAAATGCTGATCAAAAAATAAAAGTTTATCAATATACTTTTTGAGCGTTTTGAATTCCTGAAACAGAAGCTTTACCTCATTTTCTGAATAATCCTTCATGATCGAACTGGCCTCCACGGTTTTATCAAATATACAATTCGTAATTGCCTCAAAATGGGCTAGCGAAGTGTATTATGAAATTGTTAAGTCTGCTTGTGGAAGCAGCATGACCCGCCAGTATCGGAAGTAACATTTTGTTAATATCTCCATAACAATGCATTCATACTACAGTAATTCATTTGCATAGTGACCAACTAAAAAAATTAAAAATTTTATGAGAATTTTTTTAACAGCCAAAACGCTATCCAAACTATCAGCTTTCTTACTTCTGTTCATCATTCTGTCGGGTGATTTAAAAGCCCAATACCTGCTCAATTCCGACTCGGCTTTTAGAGCAGGTGTCCCGAATTCAGGACGAATATGGGGGTATTCATTTGGTGACTATTTTCATAAGGCACACAGCGATTCCTTAAACCGGGGAGGTAATAACCAATACACAAATGTGAAAAAAGGACAGGACGAATTTCAATTCCGCCGGATATACATAGGATATGATTACAATATAAGTAAAACTTTTTCTGCTGAATTTCTTTTGGCAGCAGAAGATGATTTTACAGCGGGCGATCTCCTGCAGAATAATAAATTTACTCCCTATATTAAATTTGCAAATGTCCGTTGGAGAAACTTTTTATTTAAAGGCAATGACTTCGTCTTAGGGCTGCAGCCTACTCCCGCTTTCCCTTATATGAGTGAGTATATATTCAGTTATTCCAGGCCGGTGGAACGAACTATTACGGATATACGCAGGACTCCTTCTTTCGATTTTGGAGCTGGATTGCAGGGTAGATTTAATTCTAAGGATAACTCAGTTGTTTATGGGTATAATCTCCTGGTAGCCAATGGATCGAGTGCTAAAGCCCAGGCATTGAACACCAACCTTTACAAATGGTTCTATGGAGATGCCTTTGTTGGTTTTCTAAACCATAAATTAATTTTTGATCTTTATGCAGATTACCAAAGGCAAAACTGGATACCCGGTGCGCACGGACATTCTGCTCGACAAATGACCAAAGGAGTTATAGCCTGGGTAGATAAGAAGTTCACGATCGGAACAGAAGGGTTCATCAATGGGTTAAAACAGGCTGAAGCAGGAATAAATGGAGCTGCAAAAGATACGCTCGATGGCCGGGCGACAGGGCTTAGTTTGTATGCCCATGCAAACATTATCAAAACCAAACTCAGGGTCTTTGCGAGGTTTGACTTCTACAATCCAAATACCAAATATGACAATGCTACCTATGGTAAATATGCTGCACTATATACTGTGAGCACCAGCTATGAACCCAATAACAGAGAAAGGTTTTTATCAGTAGGTTTGGATTTTTCTCCTACCAATAATATTCATTTCATACCCAATATATGGTATGATAAATATTTTGGACAGGGGGCTAATTTGACAGGCTCCGCTGCGCACGATTATGACCTGGTCTACAGACTGACTTTCTATTTTACTTTCGGAAAGCTGTTTACGAATCCATCATATTCCTACTACCCTTTTGTTCATTAATTCTCCAGGCTGGAATGTCATTTTATTTTGGTAAACAGAAACGCTAAATCATAAATTAAAGAATATATGAAAATACCTTTTATAAGTATACGATATCTGCTTCTTTTCATCGCCATGCTGCTCGATTCTGTTGGACTACAGAATAAATTGAATGCTCAAAGCAATGATAAAACCCTTTTGGGTGCGGGCAGTACTTTTATTTATCCGCTTTTTTCCAAATTGTTTTCCGAATACAACAGGAAAACAGGTGTTGAGGTTAACTATCAATCCATTGGTTCAGGCGGAGGTATTTTGCAGCTCACCAATAAGACCGTGGATTTTGGCGCATCAGACGGTCCGCTGAATGAAGAGCAGGCCACCAAAATGGGAGCTCCTGCATTGCATATACCAATGGCTTCCGGTGCGGTGGTCATTACATATAATTTGCCTGGAGGAAGCAGCAACTTCAATCTTACACCCGATATCATCGCCGACATTTTCCTCGGAAAGATCAAACAATGGAATGATCCGCGGCTCGTTGCCGTTAACAAGGGAGTTAATATACCTGCTTTCCCCATTCTGGTTATACATCGCGCGGAGGCCAGCGGAACTACCAATATTTTTACAAATTATCTGTCCAAGGTGAGTCCTGAATGGAAGTCAAGAGTTGGTAGTGCATCAGCAGTGAACTGGCCCGTGGGGCTGGGGGGCAAAGGAAATGAAAGTGTGGCCGGACTGGTTAAACAAACACCGGGGGCTTTAGGATATGTTGAACTGATCTATGCCCTCCAAAACAAAATGGATTATGCTAAACTGAAGAATAATAAAGGCAAATTCATTCTGCCGTCCCTTGCATCCGTTACCGCCGCGGGAAATATCAGCCTGCCTGCCGATTCAAAGATATTTTTGACGGATACCGACGCAGCCGATGGCTACCCCATTTGCGGATTTACATGGGCATTAATTTATAAGGAACAAAATTATGGAGGCCGTTCACGGGACCGGGCAACCAAACTGCTGAATTTGCTTTGGTGGAATATCCATGAGGGACAGCAGTTCAGCACTCCGCTTAATTATGCTCCTTTGTCAAAACAGGCATTGCAGGTAGCAGAAAAGATCTTAAAATCCGCTACGTATGGCGGTAAACCCATCTTAAAATAGGTTTATCTGCAGATGGGTATTTAAATTTTAATTATCTGCAGGCAGGAAATTGACTGCAGATAATTCTTCATTTGAGGATTATGAACGAATTGGTGAGCAAAAAAAAAATAAGCAATTCAAGCGGTCAGATAAGGGCAGAAGCGCTCTTTAAACGTGTATTGGTCATTATTGGTTGTGCCATGGTGGTGCTGGTGCTTGGCATTTTACTTACCCTGGTAATTGAATCCATTCCATCACTGAAATCTTTAGGTATAAAATATCTATGGGGGAAGACCTGGGATCCTGTGAACAATGTGTACGGAGCATTTCCATTTTTGCTTGGCACCCTGCTGACTTCTTTTCTGGCTTTGATTATTTCCATTCCATTCTCTTTCGCGATTGCCATTTATCTTGGAGAATACCAACCCCAGGGCTGGCTTTCCAATTTTCTGAAGAACACCGTAGAATTGATTGCGGCCGTCCCTTCCGTGATTTATGGGTTCTGGGGTCTGATCGTATTGGTGCCCATGGTAAGAACTCTTGAAACTAAACTGGGCATTCTACCATATGGGATAGGCATATTCAGCGCGTCACTGGTTCTTACCATCATGATCATTCCTTACGCGGCCTCCCTGGGAAGGGAGATGATCAGGCTGGTGCCATCTCAATTAAAGGAAGCCGCTTATTCTTTGGGCGCTACAAGATATGAAGTGATCCGGAGCGTGGTGCTGCCTTTTACCAAATCAGGGTTGTTTGCCGGGATATTGCTATCACTCGGAAGAGCATTGGGGGAAACCATGGCCGTAACAATGGTCATCGGCAACACCAGCCTGATCCCCAACAGCATTTTTGCGCCTGGAAATACTATGGCCAGCGTGATCGCCAATGAATTTACAGAAGCAGACCACACGGTTTATTTGTCTGCCCTGATCGAACTTGGCCTGGTTTTGTTTTTGGTTACTGTGGTCATCAATATGGTTGGGAAACGTATTATCAAAAAATTCACCAATGAATAAAATATGCAGCCTCGCATAAAATACAGAGCGGCAAAAAGCAAATTTGCGCAGGCGGTGATTGTATTTCTCGCTTTTCTTATTACGCTGCCCCTGATAGCCATCATTGTTTATATATTCAGGGAAGGCATAACTAAAATAAACTGGACATTCCTCACCCATTTACCCAAACCGGTGGGTGAATCGGGTGGCGGTATTGTAAATGCCTTGATCGGTAGCATCCTGATCGTGATAGCTGCCTCGGTAATGGCAGTGCCCGTCGGCATTCTTTGCGGAATATTCCTGAGTGAAAATAGAACCAGCCGACTTTCTTATTGGAGCAGATTATCGGTGGACGTGCTCCAGGGCGTTCCTTCCATTGTAATCGGTATTGTTGTTTACTTCTGGATTGTAAAACCCGTTGGCGGTTTTTCTGCAATTTCCGGCAGCGTGGCCCTTGCCATCATGATGTTGCCCATTCTCATCCGTTCAACTGAAGAAACACTGAAGTTGATTCCTTTTTCGCTGAAGGAAGCCGGATTAGCATTGGGTCTTCCGTATCATAAAGTAATTTTGAAAGTGATCGTTCCCTGCGGAATGAGCGGAATTATTTCCGGCATTATGCTTTCGGTAGCGAGAATTGCAGGTGAAACTGCACCGCTTTTGTTTACAGCATTTGGAAATCCTTACCTGAATACAAATCTGGCCAGGCCCATGCAAAGCCTTCCGCTCCTGATTTTCAACTATGCTACCAGTCCTTACGATGAATGGCATGACCTTGCCTGGGGTGCAGCGCTGATATTATTATTTACCGTGTTGTTACTCAATATTATTACAAAGCTGACAACAAGAAAATGGAACGTTCAATTATAAGAAGCCGGAATTTTAATGCTTACTTCGGCACCAATCATGTTGTGAAGCAGGTGAACATTGATATTCCCAAGAATAATGTGGTTGCGGTTATGGGACCTTCCGGTTGTGGCAAAACCACGTTCCTGCGTTGCATTAACCGCATGCATGAACTGGTTGCCGGAGCGAGCGCAGATGGGGAAATGCTGCTGAACAATGAAAATGTTTATCAGCTCCATCCGATTTTTGTGAGACTGAAAATAGGAATGGTTTTTCAACGCCCGAATCCCTTCCCCAACCTGAGCATTTATGATAATGTGATCGCAGGATATAAATTAAACGGTATGAAACTCCCCAAAGCGGAGAGAGAAGAGAAAGTGGAGGAGTCACTGACCAAAGCCGCATTGTGGAAGGAAGTAAAAGATTCCCTTCATAAAAAAGGAACATTCCTTTCGGGCGGCCAACAGCAAAGACTTTGCATTGCGCGGGCGATAGCCATGGAGCCGGAAGTATTGCTGCTGGATGAACCCACTTCTGCACTGGATCCCATATCCACCTCCAGCATTGAAGAACTTTTGCACGAACTGAAAAAAAATTATACCCTGGTAATCGTTACACATAATATGCAGCAGGCTGCCCGTGTTAGCGATAAAACAGCTTTTTTTTACCTTGGGGAACTGGTGGAATACGACGAAACAAAAAAGATGTTTACAAATCCACAGGATAAACGCACCCAGAATTATATAACCGGCCGGTTCAGTTAGAAACAGGTTAAGGAACCGATATCTTAATTTTTATTTTATGTCACAGTTAGAAATAGAGCTGAAGCAATTAAAAACCGAGGTGATCAACATGTGGAGCCTGGTGCATTCCCAACTGGTTAAATCCAATATAGCCATGGTGAATTTTGACAAGGATCTTGCCCGGGAAGTAGTTTCGAGGGAGAAACGGGTGAACGGTTCGGAATTGAAAATTGACCGTGATTGCGAAAATATTTTTGCGTTGTTAACGCCGGTTGCGGTAGACCTCCGTTTTGTTCTTGCCGTTTTAAAAATAAATTCCAACCTGGAGAGGATCGGGGATATTGCGGAGGGTGTGGCAAGCCATATATTAAGCGCGGAGAAACCATTCAACAAGGAATTGCTCAGGAAGACAGAGACCATCCAGATGTATGATGAAGCCATCAATATCCTGGAGGATACGCTTTCTGCTTTTGAGAGGGAAGATACCGCGCTGGCCAGGAGTGTTTTTCAGAAGGACGAATTCCTGGACAGGATCAATATGAACACGACGGAAACCACTGTAAAACACCTTGAAACCCATCCTGAGGATATCTACCAGGCCTTGTATAATTTATCCATCATCAGGAAACTGGAAAGAGTCGGCGATCAGGCGAAGAATATTGCCGAAGAAATCATTTTTTATGTAGAGGCGAAGGTGCTTAAACATAAGGCAGAAGAATAATCCGGGATCAAAGAACCTGGTTTCCCCTCATTAGCCTGGTCCAATCAGGACCTTTTTTTGATTACAATCTGCCAATGGACCTGGAACGCTTTCTTTCCCGGGCATATGTCTTGCAGGTAGCATGAATATGATCTGCAAAGGCACTATTCAGTTAATTTCATGCCCATTTAACTTCCGGCAGTCTAAATTTGAATGGCCGGATAATTGTCCTGATAACCGGTTTTAAAAAATCATTATTATGAGAAAAAAAATACCTCATGCGATCCTGATAATGCTTTGTGCTGCAATCACGACAATTGCCCGGGCCCAGGAGGACGAATATGGTTTTTTCGGTGGAATCAGTATTCCGAATTTAACCTCGTCCGGATCTGCGAACAATCCATTGAATACCGGGTACAGCTCACGACTCGGTCCGGAATTCGGAATAATGAGTGAGCATCATATGACCAGGGTATTTTCATTGGAATGGAAACTGGAATATTCGTCGCAGGGTGGAAAGAAGGATGGCTTCCAGGCTTTCCCTACACCCGCCTCGGTGACAACCTATTTTGAATCCCAGGGAATGCAGGCTCCCGGTTATTTATATGCGAATTTTAAAAGCGAGGTTAGGATAAACTATCTCAGATTTATGCCCGTCATGGCCAAATTCGGCTGGGACCTGGGGCAGCTGTCTCAATTCAGGGTTTTTGTTGATGCGGGCCCTTTTGTAGGATACCTGCTGTCTGCAAAACAGGTTACCAGTGGGAATAGTAATGTTTATGCTGATCCCGGCGGGCAACAACAACTGCCTGGCGGTGCCGAATCGTTTGATAATACAGAGAGCATCAAGGATCAGTTGCATCATGGCAATGTTGGGGTTGATGGAGATGTCGGCATCGCATATAAATTCGGAAAGGATATGCACAATAAGATATTTCTTGAGGGCGGCTGGAACTATGGATTCATCAATATTCAGAAAGGTTCACAGAACGGCAAAAATAATACCGGAGCTGCTACTGTACTCCTGGGGTATACTTACAAATTCAAGTTCGGGTACATGCACATGCATATGTAAGAGGGTAAGCCGCCGGGCCGGCCGGCATTCAGTTGCTCCTCAAACAAAAGGCCGCGCGAATTGTAATCCGGAAAGCCTCACGCCATCCATCCCTTTTTGTTGAATCAACACCTTCAGTTTGGTTCCCATGTCTATTAAGAAGGTATATATCAATTTTTCCGTCTCCCGGTGGTCTGAAGGAGAAATTTCCGTTTCCTTTTTCTTTAAATCTGCCGCAAGACCGAGGGCCTGAAGAAAATGTGCCTGGTTGGTAAAGCCGGCGCATTGCAATCCATAAATTGATCCCCAATGGCTGAGGGCTGAAAAATTTACATGAGCCGTAATATCCTGCTCTCCGATATGCCCGTAAGGATTTTCATTTACAGTATGACGGTAATAACACATCAATGTTCCGGCTCTTCGCTGTTCACTATACATCTGTGAGGACGGATAGCCGTAGTCTATAGTCAGCAGGAATCCTCTTTTCAGACACGCGGCCAGGTCCCTTATCCAGCCGATTGCGTCGAGGTTGATTTCAGTGTGAAATCCTTTTGGCAGCGCAACCCTCAGCTGGCTAAGATAAGTTTTCAGTTCAGCCGCCGCGGGTCTTAATAATTCAACGAATCTGTCCTGGTAATCAACAAACACTTCCATAAGGTCTTCTTCCATCATCACCCGGTGAACTGCGAAATTATCTATCAACTCATTTGATAAAATGCAGCCGGATATATCCGGAATGTCTTCGATCCGTTGATACCAGCTAACTTTTTCCGGAAGAACTTTTTTTTCCTCTTCGCGCATCGATGCGCTTTTTTCTATAATACAGTACCTGAGGCCCTGATATAACGGCTTATTTCTTTTGAGAGCAAGTAATATGTCCCGGCAAAGCGTGCCTGGACCGGCGCCATATTCTACTATGGTAAATGGCTCTTTATTCATCAGCTCCCACATTTCTTCGATCTGCTTTGCCATCAGCTGCCCGAATAATGCGGAGAAATGAGGGCTGGTATAATAATCGCCTTTTTCACCGATCCTGTGTTTCCCGCTGGAATAATATCCTGACTCCGGGTGGTATAAACACAGTTCCATGAAATCATAAAAAGACAGCGGACCGTCCCTGCTTATCCTTTCAATGATCATTTCGGTAAGCGACATCAGGAGCAATTATTTTTTCATCACGGCCGCTTTAGCCAGTACCATGGGATTTTTTTTGAATTCATCCCTGCACTCATCGGAACAAAATCCATACACTTTTCCTTTATAGTGCAGGGTATCTTCAATCATTGCTGTCAGTGGCATGCCGCAGGACGGGTCACGGAGATTATCGACCATATCACGGGTAAATGCAGGCTTGGCCTTGCTACTTTTTCCGTAGGCAGGAGATTGATAGACTGCATCTGATTTTGGATGCTGATTGCAGGAAAAAATAAAAGCGGCTATAAAGATCAATATGAACGGAGACCTGGGCATGGAATAATTTAATTATACATTTTCTTAAGGCGAATGATCTGCAAAATTACAGTTATCGGTAAATATTGCGTCAGCTTTTCTTTGAAAGTCATTGATTTGAAATCAACTGTATGCGGCTTGTTGCCTGGCCGCCCTTAATCCCGGCCACATCGTGATCGTTAAATCCTGTTCAAAAATTCCGGAAGACCGTGTTGTATATGAATATTTATTTATCTTCGGACCTCTTTTCTACGCTTATTTACTATTGATATTTGATCAAACAGGATATTTGTTCCTCTGGCGGGAGAGAATTCCGGATACACCCGGTTTTTCTGTACTGACGAGTAAAAAGCATTTTCACCCTTGTTTATAAATCAATTATTACG
Organism: Chitinophagaceae bacterium; assembly: GCA_025449645.1. Taxonomy (GTDB): domain Bacteria; phylum Bacteroidota; class Bacteroidia; order Chitinophagales; family Chitinophagaceae; genus Puia. Next base: position 9,788 of record JANWIY010000101.1, read on the forward strand.
ATGAAGCAGTTTTTATTGTTTTTATTCCTTGCAGGAGTTTTCACAGCGTGTCATACTAAAAAGGATTACGATAAGGTATTCAGGGACCCGAATCTCTATTGCGATGCGGTTCATGAACTGAATACGGTGGTGATGGGAAATAATTTCAGCCCCATCGTGGCATCCCGGAATTATCTGTACGCCTCTGTTGCAGGGTATGAAGTGATTGCCGGAGGTTACCCGGACCAATACAATTCACTTTCCGGTCAATTGCACGGTTTGAGTTCGGTTCCAAAACCGGAGCCAGGAAAGAAAATCGATTATGAATTGGCGGCGCTATTGGCATTTTGCAAATTAGGCGAGTCGGTTACCTTTCCGGAAGGGAGTATGAAAGAATATGTCGACAGCCTGATGAATCTTGCAAAGACACATGGCATGCCAACTGACCTGTTCAACAATTCCATAGCCTACGCCGATACGGTCTCATCGGTCATTATGGATTGGAGCAGGCATGATAATTATTCGCAGACCCGTGGTGCCCCTGAATATTCGGTTATGGATTCACCGGGCCGCTGGGTGCCTACCCCGCCCGCTTATGCTCCCGCTATGGAGCCGCACTGGAGCTCTATACGCAACCTCGTCATAGATAGTGTGGATGAATTTAGTCCTCCTCCTCCCTATAAATTTGATATGACCAATAAAAAAAGTCCCTATTACCTTGAGGTAAAAAAGATAGAAGATGCGGTAGACAGCCTCACTCCCGGGCAGGCTCAAATCGCTGATTTCTGGGACGATAATCCGTTTAAGCTGAATGTATCGGGACATCTCATGTTCGGTACAAAGAAGTTTTCACCGGGCGGACACTGGATGGGTATTGCAGGAATTGCTGCTATAAAATCAGGCGCCGATTTCTCGAAAACGGTTTGCGGATTTGCAAAAACGGCGATTGCTGAATTTGATGCATTCATCCAATGCTGGAATTTTAAATATGTCTATAATACCTTAAGGCCTGAAACGGCAATAAACAAGTATATTGACCCGAACTGGAAACCGCATCTGCAAACGCCTCCATGTCCGGAATATACCTGCGGCCATTGCACGATTTCAGCGGCAGCCGCCGAGGTATTGTCAAGTGTATACGGGGCTAATTTCCCTTATACTGATTCTACCGAACTTGAAT
>JANWIY010000102.1 GCA_025449645.1 Chitinophagaceae bacterium
GCCTATGATCGGGCCCTTCCACAATTACATCATTTGGTAAAGAAAGGTTGCCTCCGGCCTGAAAAATTCCAGCAAGCTGTTTTTCAGCCCGAACCAAGGGATTATTTCCTGGTATAAGGGCTTCATACACGGGGACCATCAAATTCTTGAAACCCTTTTAAGCGGAAGCTTATCCTTTTGATCTATAACTAATGGAGAATATTCAATGACCGTATCTGAATTATCGAGACCATAAGCCTTTTGGTCACTCTGGGCAACACCTTTAATGGTAAAATAGGAATCCAAAATAAAATCTTCTTTCATCGGTAATTCATTTTCTACGGATAAAAACCGTTCAATAATCACATAGGTAATGTCGGCATGAAAATTTTCTTTAGCCATGGACTCATATTTACATACAAATTCCAGTTCATTGGTCGCATACATTTCCTGCATGACCTTCTTAAATAATTTATGGATCCGGGGTTGCACCCGGAATCCGAGCCTGAATTCCACCCTGATCACTTTATCCTTTATTAATTCCGTAACATCATATTCCATCGTATAGGGAGCATCAGAAATATCAATATGGACAAACCAATAGACATCGGCCCTTTTAGGCTTTTTGTTCAGGATTGAATCGATAATCCGCTGTTCAATTTGTTTTTCGTTATTGGCTTTGGTTAAATAAACAAGGTGTGTAGCATATTTCGGGACGTCCTTGTCGATGCTCAGTCCAATCAGTTCCGATGAGAACCTGCTGATATTTGTAAAGTTCAGATACCGGTTGGTAATCTTCCTTGCATTAAACCATATATACATCACAAAGACCAGGCCCAGTTCAAAAAACAGGAACATCCATCTTTGCTTTATTTTGGCGACGTTCGCTACGAAAAAAATGGTTTCAACCAGAAAAAACATGCCGATAATGGACAGCACAAGAATCATATTCCATTTCCGGACAAACTTCATATATCCGAACATAAGGGCCGTGGTCATCATCATCGCAATGATGATTGAAAATCCATATGCAGCTTCCATATGTTCCGATTTTCTGAAATAAAACATCATACCGATGCATCCGATCCAAAGGATCGAATTCATGCTGGGGATATAGATCTGACCCTTAATGGTAGTCGGAAATTTGATCTTGACCTTGGGCCACAAGTTCATGCTGATGGCTTCACTGATCAACGTAAAAGAACCACTGATCAATGCCTGGCTTGCAATGATTGCTGCGAGTGTGGCGATGATGATGCCGGTCAGCAAAAACCAATGCGGCATCAATTCATAAAAAGGATTAAGACCATTCAGCTTTCCGGTATGCCGGGTTAATATCCAGGCACCCTGGCCCATATAATTTATTACCAGCGAAATTTTAACGAATATCCAGGTCAGGCGTATATTTTTTTTGCCGCAATGCCCAAGATCACTATAGAGTGCCTCCGCACCGGTCGTACATAAAAAAACTGCTCCCAAAAGCCAGAATCCGTTTGGATACCTGGTTAGCAATTCGATGGCATAATGCGGACTTAACGCAGCCAGAATACCCGGATTATGCAAGATGGGAATCAGACCAAGAATAAGAATCATCGTAAACCATATCAGCATGATGGGCCCGAATGATGAACCGACAATTTTGGTTCCGAAGCGCTGAAAAAAGAAGAGTAAGCTGATGATTCCGATCACAATGCCTACAGTCAGATTATTTCCCGGGATAATCGTGTTCTCCAGACCGTGTACACCATTCAGGCCCTCCACGGCGGAAGCCACGGAAATGGGCGGAGTAATAATACCGTCGGCAAGCAGGGTAGCCGCACCGATAATAGCAGGAAAATAGGCTTTCTTGCCAAAACGTTTAACCAGCGCAAAAAGTGAGAAAATTCCTCCTTCTCCCTTGTTGTCAGCCTGTAAAGTAAGAATGATGTATTTAAAAGTAGTCTGCAGGGTGAGGGTCCAGAAAACACAGGAAATACCGCCATACACCAGGAGCGGTGAAATCATTCTTTCACCTAATATAGCTTTGAATACATACAGGGGAGAAGTTCCGATATCGCCGTAAATAATTCCCAGAGCAACCAATAAGCTGGCAAAAGTTACTTTCGAGAAATTTCCGTGACCATTCCGGGAAGCAGTTTCTTGGGTCGGCAATAGGTGAGCATTTTAGATTGCCTTTGAAAGCAACCAAAATGGGTGCCGTAAGAGGAGCCATTTGGTGGTTTGACCAAAGAATCCAATAGGAACAGGTCATTATAGTTTTTAAATATTTTATATTAATGGATTTAATAATTTAAAAACCACTTCATTTTGGTTTGGTTTTTCCAAAATGAAAATTCCTTTCCCCGGGAATCTAATCTGCCCCGGGTCAATGGTCTCCCCAGCAATAAATTGTTATTCCTTTAGAAAAGTGTAGGTCTCCCATCCGCCAGGCGTGATCACACTGGATAGCGTCAGGGTATCGTTGCTCATAGTCATAGTAAAGCCATCGTATTCTGAGATTATCTGGTTGTTTCCTCCGAGCTCATATACCGTAAACAAGGTAAATATTCCTGTAGTTTTGAAATTGCTTAATTGCAATACTTGTTCCATGAACTGGGAAGTATCTGTGGTTATACTGTAAGATCCGGATGAAACCAGTTTCCCATTCAGTTCAGTGGAATACGTATTATCCGGATTCAATACAAGCAGAACCGATGAATCTTTTGTTGGTACGATAATGCTGTCGTAGGGCCCAATAACCTTATTTTTATTTGCCAGTTGCCAGCCGCCGGAAGTTCTTATTAGCGATTGATTGATGGAAGATTTCCTGCACGCAAAGAAAATAATGGAAGAAATGACGGTTAAATAAACCAGGCCTTTCATACAATTGCTTTCAATAATGACAAGTTCCTTAATTGATTTGCTGCCCATTCAACGGACGGAAATACAATGTGAAAGGTTGCCTGACCAGCATTTTTGAAAAGGTCGGGCATCCGGAATAAGAAAATGAGCCAATGGCGCCCTAGAATTGAAAGTAAATGAACGAATTGCTGGTCTCCTGGCTTAGAATCAAGAGTATGACAATCGCTGACCATACCAGGCCCGTTAGCCACCAGGGAAACCGGTATATCAAATCAGTTATCCGCCGGTCACGCATAAGCCAGTGAACGATCAGCATCCCGGTAATGATCACAGCAATTTTAATCATGGCCAGGGTAGACAACAGGGGGTCAGCCTTTCCCACGCCTCCAAACATCGAAACCAGCATTTGTCCCGCACGGCCAAAGCTGTTGGACCTGAAAAATACCCAGGTTACGTTTACCAGAAGAAATGTAAACATGGCATATAAAAAACCCTGAAATCTTCTATTTTCGGCAATAGCCGGCACTATCGAAGCCTTCACAACCAGGGGAACTGGCTGACCGATTGCAATTTCTCCGCTAGCCCTTGCGGTTCTGTCTCTGAAAAACTTCTCTACCCATAAATAAAACCCGTGCAGGCCTCCCCATACAACAAAGGTCCAGTTTGCGCCATGCCATAATCCACCAAGCAACATCGTGATCATAAGATTCACGTATGTCCGAAACCTTCCTTTCCGGTTACCTCCGAGCGGTATATAGAGGTAATCCCTCAACCAGGATGATAGGGTAATATGCCATCTGCGCCAGAAATCAGTGAAGCCGATGGCTGCATAGGGATATAGAAAATTCTGGGGCAGTACAAAGCCGAGGCATAATGCGGCTCCAATCGCGCAGGTTGAATACCCTGCAAAATCAAAAAATATCTGCCCTGAAAATGCGAGCACGCCCATCCATGCATCCAATGCGCCCAGTGCGCTCCTTGCGCCGAAAACGGCGTCGGCCGATGAGGAAAGCATGCTGTCTGCCAGCACCACTTTCATAAACAATCCGATCGATAAGAGGAACAATCCTTCCATCAATTGTCGCTTATTTGCTTTCCGCGCCGTTTCAAATTGTGGCACCAGCTGAGGCGGGCGAACGATCGGTCCGGCAACCAGATGAGGAAAGAAAGTGACGAATAAGGCGAAGTTGAGAAAAGACTTTACCGGTTCACTTTTTTTCTTATACATGTCTATTGTATAGCATAAGGTAGTGAACGTATAAAATGAAATTCCGGCTGGTAAGATAATATTGGGCTTTGCCGGATGGAAATTAATCCCCACCATATGGGTCAGGGCCACAAAATTTTCGAGTAAAAATCCTCCGTATTTAAAAAAGCAAAGCATCCCAAGGTTTCCGATAAGGCTTATGACCAGCAGCAATTTCTTTTTATGCGGATTGTTTTGCGTATACAGGGCCTTTCCTACAAAATAATCAACCACTGTGGAAAGCCAGAGCAGCAAAATGAAAGGCGGGTTCCAGGCTGCATAAAAAATATAGCTGGCAATCAGCAGGTTTATTTTCTTAACCTTCCAGGGGAATGGAAGGTTATGAAGAATAAGTATAACGATAAAGAAAGCGATGAAGGTGTAAGAGTTAAAAAGCATATCCTATTTCATTTTACTATAGAAATAATAGTTATTGGCGAACAAACGATGCAGGAAGCTGGCTTATCAGGGCCTGCGTGTACAAGACCGCATCATGCGGTGTTAAATGTGACCATTCCGGACAAACAAAATGAGCCATTGCAGGATAGTCGGCGTAATAGATGCCACGGCAATGGGTAGCCGCCAGCAGGCGATCCCAAAAAGTGGCCCTGGAAAAAGCATGCATCTCACCATCGCGGAAAGGCCCGCTGGAAGGAGTTCTTGTAAAAATAACGTCACCTCCCCTTGACCTGATCTTGTCGACGGCATCTTTGGCTGCCTGGATAATTCCGGGTACGGGATCAACCGGCGGCCTGGGTCCCTGCTGGCTAAGCCCGATGAGATAGACCCATATGTTTTGAACGCGCTTCTGCAGGTTGGTATCCGCCACGAAGCTGGGAGTCATTTTATCCTGACGGTCAAAATCCGTCCTTTCGAATTCCATCGGGAAATCCGGCTCCTGAAATACACCCTTCCTGTCAGGTATTTTTAATTCATCCAATTGCGCGTTGAGAGAAAGAAAATCCTTATCCAGGAAAACAAACTTAGATTCCAAAACATGATTTAATTGAAAGCTGGCTTTTTGGGTTGGTGTTTCTTTGTGATAGTATGCGACATATCTGTCAACTACTTTCGTTACCATCGGCTCATCTGAAAAGAAAAGACCTTCGGTTACATCCACAACCAGCCTGCCCTTGAATTTCGGGTCATTACCAAGATCTTCCAGAACAGGCATCGGAGACATTCCCACTTCTGCCAATTGAATAGCCTGCTTTCCGGTTATCTTTTGCCAGGTATCGTTGTCGAGATCAAATTTGATACGGGATGAACCGATGAAAACCGTGGCTTTGTCCGTGGGCTCATAGACCATAGCCCTGTAATGTGACCAGAGCGGCGGCCCATCGTCATAGGAAATCGCAATCCCTTTATTTCTAAGATAGATTTCCCAGCCGCCGATAACGGCAATGACGAGGATAACCATGAGGACTGCCGGCTTAGCCAGTGTGGGTTGAGGCATTTACAAGTATTTGAGGTGAAGAAATAGGGACAGAAATCAGTCTTGTTCATTAGGGAGGATCAACTATAAAACTATGTTCCCTTCGCGCTGCGCCGTTGATAAATCGACAAATGCTGCTGTATAATCGACTAAAAATATCCCTTTAACCAAGGGCACTGCAAGTCCGGCGCTAAAATACGTTTATTAAACAATATAAAATATTTACCATCTTTTTAACCAGGCCTGGGCAGATTCTTTTCCGTCGAGTCCATCCCGGGCCACCTTTTGCAGGAGCTGTTTGGCCTTGTCGCTGTCGCCTGCGCGATTGCGTTCCATCAGGGTCAGGGCCTGGTAAAAAAGTGCAGGATTGGAATAAAGAGTTGAATACGTTTCTAGCTGCTCGAAATACCTAAGGGCCTTATCATATTCCCTGAGCCTGAGGGAAACAATTCCGGCATTCTTTTTTGCCGTAAAATCGGCGGTATCGGATTTAATCATCCTTTCAAATTGAGCCTGGGCTTCAGCCAGCTTCCCTTCATTATACAATTGCAGGCCGGTCTGCAGACTATTCTTTTGTCCGCCCATTTTAACACCGAGCGTTGTCAAGTGATCCCGGATGTAGCGGTCAGCCAGTTGCCGGCCTGAACCGGGATTTTCAAATTGATAAATTCCCAAAACGACCCCGGTAAATACAGCGGCAGCAGCCACATAGTAAACTAATTTTCTAACCGTTCCCCTGCTTCGGGCGGCTGTTTTTTGCTGGTATAATTCCCGAAACCTTTGTCTTTTTCCGGCTTCCGCATTTTCCCCGGAGCTCTCAAGGGCAGTCAGATAAAAAGCAACTTCTTCTGCAAAGGCGGGATCCGATTCAATCTTATTTCCGAATTGCCTGGCTCCCTCCGGGGGCAATTCATTTTTGAAATAACTGTCTATATAATCCAGGTTGTCCACTATTTCTTTATATTATTTTGTACAATTTTCTCAATTTATCCAGGCACCTGAGCCTGCTTGTTTTAACCACATCGGCCGTTTTATAGTTCAGCATGGCCGCAATCTCCTTGTCGCTGTAACTGTCTCCCCAAAGCAATAATAATTGCCTGCATTTATCTTCCAGTTCACTAAGCCTTTCCCTGAGCAAATTCCAATCTGCCTTGTCGATCAGCTTCTGGATCACGGACCTGGCCGTATCAGATATAAATAACAGCCTGCCTGAAATACTCTCCGAACGGTGTACGCTACTTTTATTAGTCGTTTTTTTCCGGATCAGGTCAACACATTTATTATGGAAAATCTGGTAGAGGTAGGTTTTAAGCGAGGAGCGGCCCTGAAAATCGGCCCGGCTTATTCTTTCAATGGCAGCCAATATGGTATCTGAATAGGCATTAAAGGCATCATCCTCCACCAAAGCGTGTTTACGAATGCCCTCCTGTATAAAATAAGAAAACCTGTTAAATAGGTTCTCTTCACTTCTTCTTCTGTCAGCACCTCCACGCCGGAGCTGATCGATTATTTCCCTGTCCTCCTTATGAAAGTAATCGATGCTGTCCATAATCAGGCTGGTAGTGTCATCCAAATTAAGGAAAAATCAATTCCTGCCCATATTTCTGTTTCCCCTTCCTTAAATACCACGATTAATGATCTACAGAACATTCCGGAATCAAAATATCCCTACCCATTACCCGCAGAAAGGAATCTACCATGATTTACCCAAACCTTATGGAATATTCCAATTCGCAGGATGCAAACCCGACCATTAATCAATTTCGTTAACTATTAAACCTTACAAAAATGAAAAAAATCTTGATTGCGCTGACCTTAGGATGCATTTCCTTCTCAGCACTCATCGGCTTCGTGAATGCACAAAGCACAGGAAATGTGTACGCATTTACCGCCACACCCAAGTTTATGAAATCCATTCAACGCATTGCCGCCCAGGAAAATCCCGGTTTCCTGGATACCAGCAACGCCCGGCTGGGAAGCAATATCAGCCTTAAGGCTGTTAGAGACTTTAAGAGCAGGTTTGCCGCAGCCACCGATGAAAAATGGTTTAACGTAACCGGCGGCTACATGACTTATTTCAAGTTGAATGGCTTTAGTAACAGGGTCTTTTATGATAAAAAAGGCCGCTGGCAATCATCCCTTACTTGTTCAGGTGAAGACGGACTTCCCCGCGATCTGAGGGCCATAGTAAAAAGCACTTATTTTGATTTTGCCATTACGCAGGTTGAAGATGTGGAAACCATCGAAAATGGAGTATACCTGGTGTACCTCGAAGATAAATCAAGCATTAAGATCATAAGGATCACCAAAGACGGTGTAATGGATACAATGCAGGATTTCATCAAAGGATAAAAGCCAACCCCTGTCCCGTTTAGCTGTTGCCTCCCCAGGGAGGCAACTTTTTTTTATAATGGTGCCGGCATTTTCGGCCAGCCACGCTTTCTCATAATGAATAACTTTGAGGACTTATGAAAGGATTGCCATCGGCCTGCTTTGCCATCGGATTATTGTCAACCCGGTTTTGCTTTTCACAAAATCAGGGGAAACCACTTTACAGCAACGATCATTTTGCAGTTTATGCCGATAGCGTTGTACAGGATAAATTCCTGGCGAAGGCGTTGTCAGATACAGGATTATATTCCAATTATCAAAGCTTATCAAAAAAGGAGAGGAACACGGATAGTAGCTATCACACCTGGATTTTATCAAAGGATATTTCCGCATTCCCCCAATATCGCTCGGCTTATCCTCTTGCAGATGTTTTGTATAATATGTCCCTTCAGGAAATGATGAATGCGGTTGAAGCGGACAGCACTTTTCGTACAGGGAAGGAATGGGCCGGCGTATGGACAAGAGATATCAGCTACAGCATTATTTTATCTATGGCATTCCTTCAGCCCCGCGTAGCTAAATTCAGTCTGCTGCGTAAGGTTGACAAAAACGGAAAGATCATCCAGGACACAGGAACAGGTGGAGCATGGCCCATTTCTACCGACCGGATAATATGGGCTGTAGCAGCCTGGGAACTTTATAAGGTGACGGGCGATATGGATTGGTTGCGCCATGCTTACACAATAATCAGGAAAACGATTGAAGCGGATTACCAGAATATTTATGATCAGGAGACCGGTCTCGTAAAAGGTGAATCCAGTTTTCTTGACTGGCGCGAACAAACATACCCTGCGTGGATGCAGCCGGCAGATATTTTTGAGTCTGAATGCCTTGGAACCAATGCGGTTCATTTTGAAGCCAACCGGGTATTAAGCAAAATGGCCCTTCTGTTAAATAAAAAAAAGGATGCACTTCATTTTCAGCAACATGCCGACAGAATAAAAATGGCAATCAATCGTCATCTCTGGATAGACGGAAAGAATTACTACGGTCAATTCCTCTACGGAAGATTAAATAAGATATTATCGCCGAGATCGGAAGCATTGGGTGAATCATTATGTATACTATTTGATATTGCAGACAGCAACAGGCGGAAGCAAATACTGGCTTCAGCGCCCATAACTCCTTTTGGTATTTCCTGTATTTATCCGCAGATACCGGATATACCTCCTTATCACAACAATGCTGTATGGCCATTCGTGCAAGCGTTCTGGATGTGGGCAGGAGCCAAAGGCAGCAATGAGGAATCCGTAACGCAGAGCATTTGCGATATATATCGTCCCTCATCCATGTTCCTGACAAATAAAGAAAATTTTGTAGCAGAAAACGGGGATTATTCGGGCACCCAAATCAATTCCAGTAATATGCTTTGGAGCTTATCCGGCAACCTGAGTATTGTATATAAGTTGTTATTTGGCATGCGGTTCAATGAGAATAATCTGAGCTTCCAACCCTTTGTTCCCAGGGCCTTCGCCGGGGATCGAAGTCTTACAAATTTAAAATACCGGAATGCGTTTTTATCTATTGAAATGAATGGATATGGCAATGTGATCAGATCATTTATGCTGGATGGAAAAAAGAAGAACGA
>JANWIY010000103.1 GCA_025449645.1 Chitinophagaceae bacterium
AAGCTTGAGCAACTCACCAATTTTGAAATATTGCATGGCGAAGCGGTCGCGATGGGAATGGCCCTGGATACCATGTATTCATCATTGACGGGATATTTACCAGGAGCAAAGGCCGACAGGATTTTGCATCTGCTGATAAAGCTGGGTTTTGAAATTACCCATCCCCTCATGCAGGTCAGGGACCAGGACAGCCCAGTGCTTCAGGGCCTGCAGGAATTCCGGGAACACCTGGGCGGCAGGCTTACCATCATGTTGCTGACGGATATCGGAGCCGGTAAGGAAGTGAATGAAATGGATACGGCCCTCGTTATCCGCGCCGCAAAGGAGCTCAGCAGGTATAGTATTCAGGACCCGGTAAGAAATTTGTAAATATTTATCTACCATGCTTACCAGTGCAGGGCATTTAACTTATTGTTCCAATATACATGCCGGCGAAAGCTGGTCCGACCATTTTGCGGCCCTGAAAAAATATTTTCCTTCAATTAAAAAAGACATTTCTCCGAATATCCCCATGGGCATCGGACTCAGATTGTCCAACGAAGCCAGCCTTGATCTTATCCGTGAAGAACAACTGAAGGATTTCAGCGCATGGCTAAAAGAAAACGATGCCTATGTATTTACCATGAATGGTTTCCCCTACGGCGGATTTCATCATGTGAGAGTTAAGGACCAGGTGCATACTCCCGACTGGACAACTACCGACCGCGTAAACTATACCATTCGGCTTTTTAAGATATTGGAAAAATTACTACCTGAAGGCATGGACGGCGGCGTTTCCACTTCACCTCTTTCTTATCGTCATTGGTTTGGATCACCGGAAACTTTAAAAACGGCAAGGCATAAAGCAACCAATAATATACTGCTCATTGCAGAAGAGCTTATCCGGATGCAAAAAAAATCCGGGAAATGGTTACATCTGGATATTGAACCTGAACCCGATGGAATTCTGGAATCCGGCGCAGAGTTTATGGATTGGTATGAAAATGAATTATTGCCTGCCGGCCAAGCCATGCTTACCGGAAAATTGAAGGTCAGTTCCAGCGAAGTTACGGAGCTGCTGAAAGCGCATATACGGCTCTGTTATGATGTCTGTCATTTTGCAATCGGGTATGAGGACCAGGAAGAGACGATCAGGAAACTAAAACAAAAAGGCATTGGCATTGGTAAAATACAGATCAGCGCGGCGCTGAAAGGAGTATTCGCTGATGGGAATGAAAGAGAAGCTATAAGACAGGCATTCGGTACCTATAATGAACCGGTATACCTTCACCAGGTGGTTGCGAGAAAGAAAGATGGAAGGCTGCAGCATTATCCTGATCTTGACCAGGCGCTTGATGATGCCGATGATCCGGATACAAAAGAATGGCGCGCACATTTCCATGTTCCTGTTTTTGCCGGGCAATTTGGAATATTGGAATCAACCCAAAGCCATATCAGGCAGATAATGGAGATCCAAAAAAACTCTCCGGTAACCCGGCATCTCGAAATAGAAACCTATACCTGGGAAGTGATTCCTCCTTTTTTGAAATTGCCTTTGGGGGAATCCATTACCAGGGAACTTCAATGGGTAATGGAATTGATTGATGAAGGAAACACAAAATCCTGAATATGGTTAAAACAGTTGTCATCGATGTGGTCGCACTTTCCTCTTCTTTAATAGGGGACTACACACCCTTTATCCAGGACTATATTTCCCGGAGAAGCATGGTTTCCATAAATCCCATGCTGCCTGCGATGACGACGGCGGTACAGTCCACCTATCTCACCGCCAAATGGCCCTCCGAACATGGCATTGTCGGAAACGGCTGGTACGACAAGGCCGAATGCGAAATAAAGTTCTGGAAGCAATCGAATAAACTGGTCAGCGGAGAAAAGATATGGGACAGGGCCCGCGCAATAGAGCCTGGCTTCACCTGCTCCAATATGTTCTGGTGGTATAATATGTATTCATCAGTTGATTTCTCTGTTACACCAAGGCCCAATTATCTTGCCGATGGACGAAAGATCCCTGATTGTTATTCTCAGCCGGCGAAACTGCGTGACTACCTCCAAACAAAACTGGGTCAGTTTCCCCTGTTTCAATTCTGGGGACCCGGAGCAAATATTAAATCCTCACACTGGATCGCCGATGCTTCCATGCTGACAGACGAGCGCCATGATCCCACACTTACCCTGATCTATCTGCCGCACCTCGATTACTGCCTCCAGAAATTTGGCCCAAAGGACGCGGCCATTTCCAAAGAGCTGGAGGAGATTGATAAAGTGGTCATGAGCCTGGTCAATTATTATGAAAGCAAACATGCGGAGATCATCATCCTTTCAGAATATGGTATCGGCCCGGTGAACGAACCGATCTATCTGAACCGTTTGTTCAGGGAACAGGGACTATTGCAGGTCCGCGAGGAAAGAGGATTGGAATTGCTGGATGCCGGCGCTTCGAAAGCATTTGCGGTGGCTGACCATCAGATCGCACATGTTTATCTGAATGATCCTTCCGTTAAAGAAAAAGTACATAGCCTGATTTCCTCTTCATCGGGAATAGCCATGATATTGGATAAAAAAGAACAGGAGCGTTATCATATTGCCCACGAGCGAAGCGGCGATTTTGTTATTGTGGCGGAGCCGAATGGATGGTTTGCATATTATTTCTGGTTTGATGATAAGAAAGCACCGGATTATGCGCGCTCGGTGGACATACACAAAAAACCAGGCTATGATCCCGTTGAAATGTTCATGACTTCAAAAATGCGGGCAGGCTACAAGCTGATGCGAAAAAAATCGGGATTGCGCTACGTAATGGATGTGATACCCCTCGATGCAAACCTGATCAAAGGATCCCATGGGAGTGTGGGCGTTCTTCCCGAATATTATCCCGTCCTTATTTCAGACCATGCACCCGGGTCCGCTAAGCTGGTAGCCACGGATGTTTATGAAGTGATTTGGAACACACTCATGCAGAAGCATTGAGAAAGGGATCCAACATCTGAATTAGTTTTTCTTCCTTCTCCACCAGCCGGTTTAATAAAACAATCTGGTTGTTTGCACGGATAAAATTATGCCCCTCATATTTTGAACCATAATAAATATCATTATTCAGATAGTCGGTCAGGAAACGGATGGCCTGCATGTAGATCATGAATTTTCCAGCATACACAAAATGCCTCTTCTCCTCATCGCTGAGTTCAGATTGCATTTCTCCCAGGTATCCCTGAACGATGGCACGGAAATATTCTTCCCGTATTTCAATCCGGTTAAAGTCTTTCTCTTCCTCACTGACGGGAGATAAATAGGTCCGTAGCATATCGCCTACATCGCTAATAAAATATCCCGGCATCACGGTATCGAGATCGATCACGCATAATCCGATTCCATTATCCGAGCTAAAGAGTACATTGCTGATCTTGGTATCGTGATGCGTTACCCGGAGTTTGAAATTGGGACTGGCCTTAATTTTTTCGAAGGTTTCCACTATGGATTTATTTTCGATCAGGGTCTCGATGGTTTCTGCCGAACGGGCAATCCGTTCAGGCTCGCCGAGCTTTACCGCTGATTCAAACTGCTGATATCTTAGGCTGAGATTGTGAAAGTCAGGCAGTGTAATATGCAATTGAGAAGAATCAAATGCCGAAAGCAGTCGCGTGAACCTGCCGAATTGCTTTGCAGCTTCGAAAGCAAGTGAGGGATTTGTGACGATATCAAAAGTGCAGGAGCCTTTGATAAAAGGAAACATCCGGTAATAATCCGTTTTATTTTCAATGATGAAGTCTGACCCTGATAAGCTCAGCATCGGAGAAACGAATAAATATTCCGGATAGTTCTTTTTGAAGTAAGCTGATAGTTGCCGGATATTATCACAGATAAGAAAAGGTTGTTTGAAAACTTTTTGGTTGATGCGTTGCAGAATATATTCCTCATCCCCGCAACTTATCTTCCAGGTGTTATTGATCAGTCCGTTTCCGAAAGGATGAATACGGCAGAGCTTTTCATCCAACCCATAAAGACCAGGCAGGTGGCTGGGCATGGGCCTATTTTTTAAAAATGATTTCATACACCGCAGCAATGGCCGAAGGATAATTTGCAGAGGGGTTTATAACCAGACCATCGCTATGCAGGGACCAGGTTATTTTTTCCGTACTGCCCAAGAGGGAAACTGCTTCAATCTTGCCCTGATTTGATTTCGCATCCAGTGAATGCACGATCGTTTTTTCTGATGGCAACCCGAGCGTGATCACAAATAGCGTATCTCCCTTTGTTGTGAACCTGATATCTTTTGAATTGAACGGAATGGTCTGGTCAGCGAATGAGCCACTGGCCGATCTTGTCGGACCCTCTCCATAAATCTTCCAGGGACGGGTTCCGTAAATGGCATCCCCGTTCACATCCAGCCATTTTCCTGTCTCAAGCAATACCTGCGTTTCTTCGTCTGTAATGGTACCGTCGGAGCGGGGACCGATATTCAATAACAGGTTGCCGTTCTTGCTTACGATATCAATCAGGTTGGTAACAACATAACGTGCACTCTTAAACGTGTTGTCTTTTATATAGCCCCAGGATTTATTTCCGATGGCATCATCTGTTTGCCAGGGCAATTGGCGGACGGAATCCAGCTTGCCTCTTTCCAGGTCCAGCACGGCAACGCCCTGGGGAAAGGAGCGGTCGTATTTGTAATTGATCACAACGCCCTTGTTCCATTGCAGCCCCTTATTATAATAATATGCAGCAAAGGATTTACGGTAAGGTTCAAGTGCCGGCTGCTGTATCCACCAGTCGAACCAGAAAAGTTGAGGCTGATAATTATTCACAAGCTCGGTGCAGCGCAGCAGCCAGTCGTTCATAAACTCAGGACTCATGGTTTCATTTTCCTGTCGTGCTGGTCCATAGAAATCCGCATACTCCGGATTCAGGACGTCCGACTTAAACTCGCGGCCGTGATTCAGGAACCACCAATGTTCTATCCGGTGGGATGAAACTCCGAAAATCAAACCCTGCCTGCGCACTTCTTTAGCCAGTTCACCGATGATATCTCTTTTGGGACCCATGTTAAAAGCATTCCACCTGGAAAGCGCGGTATTGTACATGGCAAAACCATCGTGATGCTCGGCGACGGGCACGATATATTTAGCGCCCGCTTTTTTAAACAGGGCCACCCACTGCACCGGATCGAATTTTTCAGCTTTGAACATCGGAATAAAATCCTTGTAACCAAATTTATCCTGAGGGCCGTAAGTGGCTACATGATGTTTAAATTCGTCTGATGCGGTATCATACATATTGCGTGGATACCATTCGCTCCCGTATGCCGGAACGGAATAGACGCCCCAATGAATGAAAATTCCAAATTTGGCGTCCCGGAACCAGTCAGGCGTCTGATATTTAGAGAGAGATTCCCAGTTAGCCTGGTATCGTTGCTGGCAGTTTCCGCTAAAAGCCAGGTTCCACAGGCAACAAATTAAAAAAAACCGGTAAATCATGTTTTTCATGAAACTGTTTTTACATTTGAGGGACCGGAAGCATCTGACAGGAATGCTCCCGATGAAGATATGGATTATTTGGAACGAAGAGATTCTCCTGTATTGGCGATCGTTTTTTCTCCATTGCTTTTCCTACATTACCGCAGGACCGGATTTTTACGGTTCCTTTTTCGACTACCAAAAACAGAACATTCAGGTATTCCTGAGTGAATACAAAAATATTTAACAGATAAAATCTTAGCCGATGCAACGCAGGAATTTCATGCAGCAATCACTATTGACCGGAGCCACGCTATTAACGGGCGCTTCCCTGAAGGCCAATGATAAAACGATAAACGAATTTAGATTGAACGACGACAAACCATTTAACCTGCTCTATGGCATACACGATGGCATGTTCAAGGAGCTGGCCGGAAATGATTTTCTCGACCAGTTGAAATTTGCTTATGACAATGGCTTCCGCGCGATGGAAGACAATGGCATGATGCAAAGGGATAAGTCCATGCAGGAAAAGATCGGGAACCAGCTAGCAAAGCTGGGCATGAGCATGGGAGTATTTGTCATAGATGCCGGCGATAACTGGAAAACCTCCTTCACTACGGGCAAACAGGAATTCACGGACCGATACATGGTTGCCTGCAGGGAAGCCGTGGAAGTGGCCAAACGCTGTCATGCTAAATGGGTCACTGTTGTGCCAGGTTATTTCGAAAGGAAAATTCCGATCGGCATCCAGACGGCCAATGTGATTGACATGCTGCGTCGTTGTGCAGAGATCATGGAACCGGCCGGACTCGTGATGGTGATCGAATCCTTAAGTGATAACCCGGATCTTTTTCTGCGCTATTCCGATCAGGGATACATGATCTGCAAAGCAGTGAACAGTCCTTCCTGCAAAATGCTGTTTGACATGTACCATATGCAACGCAACGAGGGCGATATCATCGAGCATATTGACTGGAGCTGGGACCAGATCGGATATTTCCAGATCGGCGATAATCCCCGGAGGAAACAGCCCACCACCGGCGAAATGAACTATAAAAATATTTTCAAGCATTTATATAACAAAGGTTACAAAGGCATCCTCGGCATGGAACACGGAACCGAAAACCCCGGCAAAGGCGGAGAACTTGAATTGATAAAAGATTACCGCTGGAGCGACGACTTCCTGAAAACCTGAAGTTTTTTTATAAAACCTATTTTCAAATTTTCAAATTTTCACATATCCACATTAGCATTCTCAAATTTTCAAATTTTCAAATTCCAATGCAACCACTCCCACAAAACAACCGCCTCCTCTCCCTGGATTTTCTCCGCGGCCTCACCATGGTCTTCCTTACCCTGGAAAGCACGCTTCTTTTTGAACATCTTAGGCCTGCCGTAGCAGGAACATGGGGCGCGCCGATCCTCAATGAATTCACGCACCATCCCTGGCACGGATTACATTTCTGGGACCTGGTGCAGCCAACCTTCATGTTTGTGGCAGGTACCGC
This sequence comes from Chitinophagaceae bacterium, assembly GCA_025449645.1. Taxonomy (GTDB): domain Bacteria; phylum Bacteroidota; class Bacteroidia; order Chitinophagales; family Chitinophagaceae; genus Puia. Next base: position 6,962 of record JANWIY010000103.1, read on the forward strand.
ACTCGCTTTTTCCATGAATAAGCGAAGAAAGGAAATGACCTGGAACCAGACCTTTGTCAAGATTCTCAAAAGATGCTTCTGGTTATTTTTCTGGGGCGTGCTGGATTATGCGGTGAGAAAAACAGGACTATCCTTCGAACTCTGGGACGTGCTGACGCAATTGTCATTTACCACACTGGTTGCATTTCTCATCATGGATTTTCCGATTGCCGTGCAGCTCTTCGTGAGTTTTTTATGCCTGCTGATCCCGGAATTACTTTACCGCTATGCACATGTTCCGGGATTTGACCAGCCCTTTGTTGATCAGCATAATTTCGGAAACTATGTGGATACCCTACTGATGAACAAAATAAACCATGACGGATGGGTGGCCATCAATTGTATTTCCACCAGTTGCCATACCATCTGGGGCGTGCTGGCAGGAAAGATTTTGCTGAGCAGCAGGACAGGGGCGCAAAAAATGAGATACCTCCTCATAAGCTGCGCCGTATTATTGGTCCTCGGATTCGGACTGGACGCTGCCGGCATCACGCCCATCATAAAAAGAATAGCAACCAGTTCCTTTGTTCTGGCATCCGGCGGATATTGTGTATTATTCCTCGCAATCTGCTACTGGTGGATCGATATCAAAATGCATCGTCGCTGGCTGGTCTTCTTCACCTGGTTCGGCATGAACTCAATATTTATATATCTATTCTTTGAGATCGTCGGCGACAGATGGTTCACCGAATATATCCTCACCATCACCGGCGGCCTCTTCGGATTCATCAATGTCCCATTGGTTGCAGCCAGTATCCTCGGAGCCCTCGTCGTGTTTGCCCTCGAAGCGGCAAGGCTCCGTTTCTTATTTAAAAAGAAAGTATTCTTCAAAATATAAAAATGACCAACTTTTTCCCGGACGAGTCAAATACAAAATAGAACCGAACAGGACTGTATCATT
>JANWIY010000104.1 GCA_025449645.1 Chitinophagaceae bacterium
ATGATTTTGGGTTTCTCAAGGCAGACCGTCGAATCCAGGTTTTGAACAGAATATCCTTTTTGCTTTATCAGCCGGTAGGTTTTATCAAGTAATATTTTACTGTCGATGTCTTTGAAACCCTGATCCGTGTCCGGAAAATGTATGCCAATATCCCCCAGGTTTAAGGCACCCAGCAACGCATCGCAAATAGCGTGGAGCAACACATCGGCATCACTATGACCCACAGCCCCCTTCAAATGCGGAATATTTATTCCGCCCAGCCAGAGCTTTTTCCCTTCAGCAAGCTGGTGAAAGTCAGTTCCGAAGCCTATCCTGAAGCCCATGGTGAATAAAATAAATGAAAAAGCCGTTTCAGCCGCGGCAAAATTAGCCAATCCGCGCCTGAAACGGCTTTCTATTCATTTATTTTATTGATCGCTTGTACTTGCCGGTGCAGCATCTCCGCCATCCAGATCAAAGACTAATCCGAATCGGATCGTATTGGAAAGCGGATTACGCGTAATGCCACTTCCCGAAGGCACCAGGTAGGAAAAATTCAGTCCCAGCATGTTGTATTTCAGTCCAACGCCCAAAGTAAAATATTGTCTTCCTCCCTGGCTGACATCTTCATAAAAATATCCCAACCGGAAAGCAAACTGCTCGTTATAGGTGTACTCCGCTCCGATGGAAGCATCTATTTTCTTTATCTGATCCCCGCCTGAAAAGGAATTGAACCAGCTTGCGGTAAGAGCCTGGTTGTGGTATTTATCCAACGCATCGCTCGATACCGTGTCTGACCCATTTACAGGAACCGGTGGTGCAGGCACCAATAATTTATTCAGATCCAATCCAAAACTGATCTTGTTCTGTTCGTCAAAAACCTTTGTATAAGCTGCGCCGATACCGATGTTTGCCGGAATATATTCTTTTTGCGTTGCATCATTCGTATAGCCGATTTTGGACCCCAGATTGGTCAATGCAGCTCCGAAAGTCCAGCCCTGTTTGTTTGCTTCAGTCGCATTATAGTACAGGGAAAGGTCACCGGCCACTGCATTTCCAGCCTTATAAGCCGATATGCTGCCGCTTGCAGCGGCGGCTCCCAGGGTCAGATTGGAATTAATATAACGCAGCGCCAAACCAAGGGATAATCTATCGGAAAGCTTTCTTGAATAACCCATGTCAAATGCAAATTCACGAGGTCTTCCTTCTCCCCAGTTATTTCCGTTATAGTCAGAAAACTGAATGCTTCCCAGGCTGAAATACCTGATGGAGGCTGAAATAGCCTCATTTTCATCCAGTTTATGATATCCGGCAGCCGTCAGAAGGTATACATCATTCAATCCCAGATCTTTAAGCCAGGGAGTGTAAGTGAGGCCTATCCCGGTATTGTAAGGCGAAAACGGTGTTTTGGCCAGGTTATAGAAGGAAGAATTGGCATCAGGAGAAGTAGCCAGACCGAGTTCTCCCATTGCTCCGGCGCGCGCATCAGGAGAAATGCGTAAAAATGGGACCGCCGTTGTTACCACGTTAATTGGCTGGGTTTGGGCACTGACCAGATTCATAAAAAACACACCACACAGTAAAGCAGTTAGTTGGCAAAACAGTCTTTTCATGTAATTTAATTTAGCTTAAAAGGACACTGACCACATAAAAGATACCCCTGTTCCTGCAAAACAGTTGCTCAGGGAGATCATTTTCAGTTTTTAAAGGGTAGAAATTGTCAATAGCTAATCTGGTGGTTTTAAGTGAGTTCCAAAAATGGTCCTGTCCTTCCTGCCAATTCTGCGCACGGAGGTAGAAATTGATCAGTTTGCGATGCCGGCTTCTCGAACGGTACCAGGACTGAAATTATTGCACAAGTTAAAGGTTTCCAACGTCTTTAAATTGACCTGAACGCTGCCGGCTGAGCAGGCCTCCTTTTAACATTCCCAATTAGGGAATTTTTATTTATTAGTAACTATATTCGCATTCTCAGCGTATTGTGCATTATACGCGGCTTTTATTTACAATATTTGTTACGAACGGACGTTTCTTCAATTAACACATCACGGTTAAATGCGTTTTCTATGAATTTCAAAAATCTCGTAATCCTGGCTTCCTGTGCTGTTGCGGTAAGTTCCTGCAAAGACGGTAAGTTATTCGGTAAAAAGAAGGATTCTTCTACAGTAACCGGTTGGAACTATAATGATAAGAATATGGGGGGGTTCCAGGTATCCCGTGAGAAAGAAGAGCGGACCGGACCTGGTCTGGTTTTCATTCAGGGGGGTACTTTTACAATGGGCGCTACTGAAGAGGATGTAATGAGCGACTGGAACAATATCCCAAGGCGTGTAACAGTGAACTCTTTTTACATTGACAGGACGGAAGTAGCGAATGTGCACTACCGCGAGTACCTGTACTGGATAGACAATGTATTTGACGGCGATGAGTTCAAAGCTGTCCGCGAAGGTGCCCTTCCGGATACACTGGTTTGGAGAAGCGAACTGGCTTACAACGAACCCCTGGTGGAATATTATTTCCGCCATCCTTCGTATAACTATTATCCGGTGGTTGGAGTGACCTGGAGACAGGCCCATGACTTTTGTTTATGGAGAACTGACCGCGTGAATGAAAAAGCGCTGGTTGACCGCGGATTCATCAATAAAAATTCTTTAAAAAATATTCAGGGACTTGGCCAGGAGAATTTCAATACTAAAGCTTACCTGATGGGTGAATACCAGGCTACCCCGGGTCCTGCTGCAAAGTCCAAGAAGAATGAACTCAGAAATCCGAATGGTACACCGCGTACCCAGGTTACTTTTGAAGATGGCATTTTGCTTCCTTCCTACAGGTTGCAAACCGAAGCCGAATGGGAGTACGCCGCACTTGGTTTAATCAGTCAGAATCCGGCGCCGAGCCACAGTGACAAGAAACGGGGTGAAGAGCTTGTTGCCAACAAACAGGTTTATTCCTGGAGCCAGAATGTGAATGGTCTTCGTGATTCCCGCCGCGGAAGCTGGCAGGGTACTTTTCTCGCAAACTTCAAACGCGGATCAGGAGATAATATGGGTGTTGCAGGAGGATTGAATGATAATGCAGTATATACTGCAGATGTAACCTCTTTTTATCCCAATGGTTTCGGATTATATAATATGTCCGGTAACGTGAGCGAATGGGTTGAAGATGTTTACCGTCCTTTGTCATCACAGGACGTGGATGACGTAGCCCCTTTCCGCGGTAATCAGTTTACCACAATAGACCTGGGCAAGGAAAACAAACCTGAGCGGGATAGTCTCGGAAGAATTAAATACCGGAATGTAACAGATGAAGAAAGCAAGAACCGCAGAAACTATCAGAAAGGAGATGTAATCAATTATCTCGATGGTGACTCTCTGATTGCGGGTGTCTATTACGGATATGGCAAAACCACATTGATCAGCGATAAATCAAGGGTGATCAAAGGAGGAAGCTGGAATGACCGTGCTTATTGGTTAGGTCCGGGCACGCGCCGCTTCATGGAAGAAGATCAGTCAAGTTCTACCGTTGGATTCCGTTGTGCCATGGATCGTGTTGGTAGTGCTGCAGGTAACGGAAGGAAAACCGGTATCACATATAAAGAGAGAAGGCAAAACGCCCGAAAACAATAAAACGCATTTCAAAATATAAAAAAGCCATCCTGAATTAAAACAGGGTGGCTTTTTTGTTGAGTACATTTGCTGCCATGATTTCCATCGAAGAATTATATTCCATTTTTCAAAGGCATCCCTCCATATGTACGGACAGCAGGAAACTCAGAGCCGGGGATCTTTTCTTTGCACTCAGGGGTGAACATTTCAATGGTAACTATTTTGCTTCACAGGCCATCAGACAGGGAGCTGCCTATGCGGTTATTGACGAACCGCCTGAGATTGCAGGCGACAAATTTCTACTTGTAAATGATGCTCTAAAAACATTACAGGAGCTTGCTGGCTATCATCGTCTGAAAATCTCCATACCATTTATAGGAATTACAGGAAGCAATGGGAAAACGACAACCAAGGAATTGGTCCATGCTGTTCTTTCAACCAGCTATCGCACATACACTACGGAAGGAAACTTCAACAATCATATCGGCGTGCCGCTGACAATCCTTAATATAAAACCGGATGCGGAGATGGCAGTTGTTGAGATGGGCGCAAACCATTTACGCGAGATTGCGGGATATTGTGAATACGCACGTCCTACACATGGCATCATTACCAATTGTGGAAAGGCCCACCTGGAGGGTTTTGGCAGCGTTGAAGCTGTACGCAAAGGCAAGGGTGAACTTTACGACTGGCTGCGCGCCCACGGAGGAACGGCCTTTGTGATGTGGGACTATGACTATCTCCGCGAAATGAGCAAGGGAATTCCTGAGATAGTTTCTTACGGAACCAGCGATGCATCCGTAACCGGAATAGCGGAAGGAGCAGGTTTGTCACTCCGGGTAATGCTGACTCACGGCGTACATAATCATATTATTCAAACCCAACTTGCAGGAAGATACAATCTTCCTAATGTTTTGGCAGCGGTTACCGTTGGAAATTATTTTAAAACGGATCCAGCAAAAATGAAGAAGGCAATTGAGGGCTATAAGCCTTCTAACAGCCGTTCACAAATGTTAGAATGGGACAGTAATACCGTTGTGCTGGATGCCTACAATGCAAATCCTTCCAGCATGAAATTGGCTATCGAAAATTTTGCCACGATTGGTCCGGGTGATAAAGTGCTTGTTCTCGGTGCTATGGCAGAGTTGGGAATTAGCAGCTTGCAGGAGCATGAAGAAATACTTCAACAGATTGCCACCCATCCCTGGAAAGAAGTGCTTCTCGTTGGAGGTGATTTCTTAAAAATAAAACATAGTTATCGCAGTTTTCAAACCGCTGAAGAAGCCGGGAACTGGTTGAAATCCCGGCATTTGACAAACACCAATTTTCTGGTGAAAGGATCAAGGAGTATGGGGATGGAGAGAGTGCTGGGACTGTGAACGCTTGCTAGGAAGTTGATGGTTGATAGTTGATGGTTGATGGATCTTAGTTGCGAATCCCGGCCTAAAGTCCATCAACCATGAACCATAGACCATTGACCAATCATTACCTGTTCGTCTGAAACTTAACCACCGCATGCGCAATGGGTTTCAAAGTTTGAACATAACTAAAAATATTTTCCAGGTCGCGGTCAGTCATGGTAGCATACATAGTCCAGGGCATGATGGTTTGCATTTCTCCGGGGCTAAGCTTCCTGTGCGCAATTGCTCTATCCCTGAATTGTTCGAATTTTTTTACAAAAATTTCTCTGGTCCAGGTTCCGATACCGGTATTTTTGTCAGGGGTAATATTTGCTGAGCGGATAAGACCTGCGGGTAATTGGAATTCACGCCCACCCGCCATCGCCAGGTCCTCCAAAAATTTCCCTCTTTCCAAGGGCGTGTGACATTCATGGCAGGCAGCGATGGTAAAAAGATATTTGCCCTGGGCGACGCTATCGTTTATATCATTTGGGATTTTACCTGGCCTTGCCGCTTCTGGAATGGTGTTCACAATAAAATTCATTGGGAAATCAGAATGAGATTCCGGTACAGCATGTTTATGGGAGGGGATACTCCGCAGGTAGGCTATAACCGCTTTCACGTCTTCCGGATCTGCCTGCCCATAATTATGATAGGGCATCACGGGAAAAATAGGTTTGCCATTCTTTCTAACACCTGTTGTAATGGCGCGAAAAATCTCACCGTCGGTCCAGGAGCCTATTCCAGCAGGAGTAATATTTGCTGAAAAATAAACTCCAGGAAAACCTTCATTGTGGTCAAATTGCTGTCCGCCCTGACCAAGCGTACCAATTTCCAATGGCATGGAGAACTCGGAAAGGGCCCGGATGCTGTGACAGTCCATACAAGACATCACACTGTTGGCAAGATATTCACCGCGGGCCACACGTTGCGCTGACCTGTCAACAGTTATCTGCGGTGAAGGGCCCACATTGGGCAAGGCGATTTTTATGTATGCTGCAAAGATGACGAGTAACAAA
>JANWIY010000105.1 GCA_025449645.1 Chitinophagaceae bacterium
CTTGAAATTATGCCGGGAGAAAATGGACATGCAGAATTGTTTAAGGAATGGCAATAAAAAATGATGCCGGAGAAATTCCGGCACCCGAAGAATATTTATTTACTGATCAGCGTGGCAAAATAATGTACTGTACGTACCAACTGGCTTACATAACTCATTTCGTTATCGTACCAGCTTACAGTTTTTATTAGCTGTTTGTCGCCCACCGTAATCACCTTGGTTTGAGTGGCATCGAAAAGGGAGCCGAAATGACTGCCAATGACATCACTGCTCACAATTTCATCTTCCGTATAACCAAAGCTTTCATTTCCCGCTGCCTTCATGGCAGCATTCACTTCTTCAACCGTTACCTTTTTCTTCAGGATACTCGTGAGTTCGGTGAGGGATCCTGTAAGAACAGGTACGCGTTGCGCATTCCCGTCGAGTTTGCCTTTCAGGTTGGGCAGCACGAGTCCGATCGCTTTGGCTGCTCCGGTACTGTTAGGAACTATATTTTGTGCAGCGGCCCTGGCCCTGCGGAGATCGCCCTTGGGATGCGGAGCATCCTGTGTATTCTGATCATTCGTGTAGGCATGGACGGTAGTCATGAAGCCCAGTTCAATACCAAATTTTTTATCCAGGGTGTCTGCCATTGGAGCGAGGCAATTCGTTGTGCAGGAAGCACAACTAATCACAGATTCCTTGCCATCCAGGATATGGTGGTTTACATTAAAAACAATGGTTTTCAAATCCCCGGTAGCCGGCGCAGAAATCACAACCCGTTTTGCACCCGCTTTGAGATGGGCTTCTGCTTTTTCTTTGTCGGCAAAAAAACCGGTACACTCCAGCACCACGTCAACATCGTTGCTCTTCCACGGAATTTCTGCGGGATTCTTATGCGTATAAATTTCAATTTCCTCGCCATTGACGATGATTGACTTTTCTGTTGATTTAACTTCTTCTTTGAAGCTTCCCTGCGCACTGTCGTACTTCAAAAGATGCGCGAGAACCTTGGGACTGGTGAGGTCATTAATAGCCACCACCTCTATGCCTTCCATATTATAGATCTGCCGAAAAACCAAACGTCCGATCCTTCCGAAACCGTTGATCGCAACTTTTACTGTGCTCATAGCTTGCGTGTTTTAAAAATTTTAGGATGCAAAGTTACGAAACGAAAACAATTGGGAAGTTATCTGGCCAGCCTATATCTTTGCAGACCCTAATCGGCCCCCAACCGTAAGGGCTACAGTGTAAAAAGCCGCGTTGGTCAAGGGGTTAAGACGCATCCCTTTCACGGATGAATCACGGGTTCGATTCCCGTACGCGGTACACGCGCCTTGTGGCACGAAAAATAAAAGTCGTCTCTTAACGAGATGACTTTTTTATTTCTAACTGAATCTATTACGATTCAAACTTACTTTTTTGTGAGTTTTTCTTCCATTACGACTGTCAGAGAATTCACGCAGACCTGCGCAAATTGCGCGGAAAAGGAATACATGGAATAATTTTCTTAGTATTTATCAGTAGTCAGTGTCCCGTTTGGAATCATTGGTAACACAGTGAGCCCTGTCCCGGTGGCATCGAGAATGGCATTGCGGATGGCAGGCGCGATACCTATGATCCCTGCTTCCCCGGCACCGGCGGATGGGAGATCTTCCCGGTTTATTAGCAATACCTCAATTTTTGGCACATCGCTAAAGCGCGGAACTCTGTACGCAGAAAGGCTTGAATTGAGTATTTTTCCGGAGGAAAAATCAATCTTCTCAAAGAGAGCGCCTCCAAGCCCCTGAATGATAGCACCCATTATCTGGTTTTCCAGGTGGTGTGGATTCACAATTGCGCCGCATTCAAACGCCTGTGTTACTCGGAGTACCTTTACCTCCTTATCTTCATTTACAAGCACTTCGGCACAGGTGGCTACATGACCTCCTTTTTCAAAACCGCCCGCAATACCGTAGCCATGCCCGGAAGCTTTTGGGCCATTCCACCTGAAAGCCTTTGCAGCAGCCTGAAGCACCGCTTTAAACCGGTCATCATCCATGTTTTTCAATCGGAAGTCAAGCTGGTCCATCTTAATTAACCTGGCGAGGTCGGTCATGTGGCATTCGCGCGCAAACACATTCCCTGTTGAGGCAAGCGCCCTGTACGAGCCTTGCCTCAATGGCGTTTTTGAAGGAAGATGGGCTATTTGTTTGTTTGAAGTAGTGTATTGTGTGTCTAGTCCGGCACTCCCTGAATTGTAGTTAACAAATTTCCAGCTGGTAATGGTTCCGTCTTTTTTCACACCGGCAGTAGCCTTTATGACACCAGCCGGCCTAAAGTAGGCCCAGGTAAACTCTTCCTCCCTTGTCCAGACAATTTTAACTGGCTTCTTAACAACCTGAGCAAGGCGTGCAGCTTCAACGGCTGCTTCGCCGCTGTGCTTTCCGCCATAACCGGATCCCGTATCTGGCACAATCACCCTTACTTTTTCTTTATTTAGCTTAAAAAAAACGGCGAGATCGTCCTGAACACCAAATGGGCGTTGTGTTCCTGTCCAAACCGTAAGTTTGCCATCGACCCATTCAGCGAGTGCAGCCCTCGGCTCGAGCGGGACGTGGGCTATATAATTTATGTGATAGGTTTGCGAAAGTTGGAAGTCGGATTCTTTTAACCCCATTTCAACGTTTCCTTTTGTGTTTTCTGAACCTCTTTCGTTGTTTTCTCCGGACGCATTTTTCACCAGATAATCGAAGATATTGGCCGTAGATGGTTGGCCGGTTTTTTCTTCCCAACTGGCATCAATGAGCTGTAAGCCTTTTCCGGCTGCAACTACATCCGGCGCAACTACGCCAATGAACTCTCCGTCCTGTACCACTGTCACTCCGGGCATGGCCTGTGCTTTTGAAACGTCCGCAGTAACCAGGGTTGCATTGTAAGACGGTGGCCGCAATACTTTGCCATACAGCATATCCGGCACATGCATGTCCGAAACATACAGATGTTTACCAGAAATAAATAATCGCCCGTCTACCTTAGGAAGTGATTTTCCGGCCACCTTCCAATCCTTTGCCACAATCACCGGAACATTGTCTGATATGGTGCGGAGTATTTGTTGCCCCTTTGTCAGTCCCCCATAACCTATTCTTTGACCAGTCGCACTGTTGACTATCATACCGTTTTCAGCGATTAAACCTGAAATTGAAACGTCCCAATTTTTGGCGGCCAATTCTATTAGTGCTTCGCGGGCTGTGACGGCCGCTTTGCGCAATTGAGTGCCCATTTGCGGAGTGGTCCGGCTGCCAAAAGTGCCTGCATCGTAGGGCACGAGATCAGTGTCTCCCATAATCATTGTAATGGATGAAACCGGCAGCTTCAATTCTTCCGCTACGATTTGAGACAATGATGTACGTATATTCTGTCCAAACTCAACTTTACCTGTATAGACGCTGGTTAGTCCGTCTTCACCAATATGTATCCATGCGCCCACTTCGCCTGGCGGAGCCATCGGTGATCCAGGCTGCGGAGTTTCGCCCGCAAACGACAGGTAATCTTTTAAGACAAATGCAACGACCAATCCCCTTCCGGCCAGCTTAAGAAATTTACGACGGTCGAATATAAGAGGGGCATTGTACATTGGCAAGTGATTAAGATTTGGAAGCCAGCTTAATGGCTTTTACGATAAAAGGATATGTTCCGCACCGGCAAATGTTGCCATTCATGGCCTTTAAAATAGCAGCTTCAGAAGGAGACGAATTGCTGTTTAGCAACGCTACCGCGGACATGATCATTCCCGACGCGCAATAAGAACACTGGAAGACATCTACTGCCAGGAAAGCCTCCTGCACAGCATGAAGCTTGCCATTTCCTTCGAGACCTTCAATGGTTGTAATTTCTTTGCCCGCGGCGTTGCTTATAGGGGTGATACATGCATGTACAGGCTTCCCATTTACAAGTACGGTGCAAGCGCCACAAGCGCCCTCACCACAGCCATATTTACTGCCTGTCAAACCCAGTTGATTACGCAATACGTTTAATAATGCGACATCGGGATCTGCTGTTATTTGGTGTTTAACACCATTCACATCTAAAACCATGATCCGTCGTTTGAATCGGTATGGGAATTTACTAAAATTTTCTCACATGCGCGACCGCTTCAGGATTTAATGGACCACAGCTTCTCCCACTCCGGGGCACACGCCATTTGGATCTCCCAACATGGTGCTAAAACTGCCGCATACTGCAAAAAAAGCCCCGAAAATTTTTTTCGGGGCTTTTCTGTTATTAGAAATCACCGCAGATCACACAACTCTTTTGCAAAGATCACTCCGTCCTCAAAGTCTTCACCGGGTTTGCAATGGCAGCTTTTATTGCCTGGAAACTGATGGTAACAACGGTAATAACAACAGCAACAATGGCCGCTGCTATAAATACCCAGGGACCGATGATTATCCTGTAATTGTAATTCTGCAGCCAATGCTGCAAAAAATACAACGCGATAGGGGACGCAATCGCACAGCTTATCAAAACCAATACAATAAAATCTCCTGTCAGCAGCAGCCAGATCTGGGATACAGAGGCGCCCAACACCTTGCGAATACCTATCTCTTTGTTTCTCTGTTCAGCCATATAAGCAGCAAGTCCAAACAGACCGAGGCAGGAAATAAAAATGGCCAGGCCGGCAAATGTTCCCGCCAGCTTTCCGACAAGTATTTCAAAGTTGAATTTTTCGGCATAGCTGGCGTCTTCAAATTGATAATTGAAAGGATAAGAAGGATTGTATTTGTTGAAAATGGGGCCCAGCTTTGCAATCGCATCCTGCGTAGTGATACGGGGTGATAACCGGTACATAACAACACTTTCCGGAGAAGGGTCATAATCATACAAGAACATAGTAGGGTCTGCGGGACTAAATGGGGACTGCATGAGCGCATCTTTCACAACTCCAATGATCCTCCGGGTAGTGTCGTATTTGAAAGTTTGATTTAATGGTTCTTTCAGGTTAAGGCGTTTCACAGCCGCCTCATTGAGGATGACCGTTGCTTTATCCGAAACAGCATCAAAATCGGTTCCCTTTTCCAGCTTCATCCCAAGGGTTTTAAAATAATCTTTGTTGACCCAGACGACACCTAAAGACATCCTTTCGCCCGTCTTTTTACCGGGCCAGTTATCAATGTCGTCGTGTAAGTAGATATCCGTTGCCGGAACTGAGGCCATCGTAACTGTGGTTGCAATTCCTTTTTCAAGCAATTCATTTTTCAGTGCAGTATAATTATGAATCAGGTCTTCACTCATGCCCGTCATCATCAGCCTGTTTAAGTTGTAACCTGTCGGCCTGTTCCTGGAATATTGTATTTGCTGATAAACAATTATTGTGCTAATGATCAAAGCAATAGAGCAACTGAACTGTAAAATCACCAAAACCTTTCGGGGGAATGTCGCAACCTTGCCAATATGCAGGGTTCCTTTCAAGACAGTTACCGGCTTGAATGAGGACAAATAAAATGCGGGACGACTGCCTGCAGCAATTGCGGTAACACAAACGCAACCTGCCATGAGAAGCCAAAAAAATCCATTTAAAAAGGGCAGGCTGATACTTTCACCCGTAAGGGTATTGAAAGCAGGCAAGGTCAATTGCACAAATACAATAGAAAGTAAAAAAGCGAAAAATACCATCATAAACGACTCTACCAGGAATTGCACAATCAGGCTGCTCCGTTCCGAACCGAGGACTTTTCGAATACCAACTTCACGAGCCCTTTTTTCAGAACGGGCTGTGGTAAGATTGACAAAGTTGATACAGGCAATCGCCAGGACAAGAAGACCGATGATGCCAAACATCCTGACATAATCCACAAAGCCACCGGCTTCTTTTCCATTCTTATAGTCCGTATATAGATTCCAGTCCTTGATCGGTTGCAGAATGAGTTCCGTGTTTTTTGCGTTCAAATCATTTTCTCCTTTCTCAATATTTTTTATCCTGGAAGCTACCTGCGCATAGGAGGCACCCGGCTTCAGCTTTACGAATTGCTGAAAAGCATTCCCGCTTCCGAAAGGCAATGTTCGCATTCGTTTTACCCATGGGGTCGTCAGCTCATAGTAGCTGAAGGGAACCAAAAAATGAAACCGGAAGGAAGAATTGGCAGGCAGGTCTTTCAGGACACCGGTGACAACCAGGTCATTTTTGTTGTCGAAGCGAACAGTCTTGTTGATCGGATCCTCATTACCAAATAGTGCTTTGGCGGTGGATTCTGTAAGGACAATCGAATATGGATCATTCAGAACCGTAGCGGCATTCCCCCGAAGCAAGCCGAATTGAAATAGTTTTAGAAAGTCAGCCTGCACTTGTCCGCCACTATTATATAATTTTTTATCAGCTACTTTCAAACCATGATTACCAAACCAATCAGTTTCAGAAACATATTCTATGTCTGGAAATTGGGCACGCAACAGATCCGCTAATTTCGTGGGTGTGCTGCCTTCGGTATCAATATTACCATCCATGTTATAATTACTCCTGACCCGATAAATCAACTGATAGTCCGGAAGAAATCTATCATATGAATATTCGTAGTATACCCATAAGCCGATTAACAGCGTAATGGCCATTCCCGTAGCAAGTCCTAAGATATTAAGGGCGCTATAGCCCTTACTTTTTAGAATATTGCGCCCCGCAGTTTTGAAGTAATTGATCAGCATGGCTTTTTCACAGTTTTCCACTAAGAATGTGCCCGTTTCCTATACCTTTTATAATCAATAATTTATATTAATTCAAAAAGTATTAACCGTCCGATTTCGATACGCAGGATGTTCTATTTGGGTTCGAATCAGTTCCTGTACCCGGTACCGGGAGTAAAGCGCTCATAATAAAAGAGGCTTATCAGACCTCTTCTAATGATTAAGGTATTGCCGCTATCTGAGTACTGGAATCTTAGCTTTAATTTATAATAAGAACCAGGTTGTCGAATCTTTATTTTTTGGTAACAGGATGTTGTTTTGCACAGGTAATATCAAAATCCCATATTTCGCCCATCCCGGGAGCTCCACCAAATCCCCAAATGGAAACATATAATTTATTGTCCGGACCAAATGTCATTGCTGTAGGAAAATTAAGTCCGGATGCAATGGTTAATCTTTCTCCTGACGGGTCTATTCTTATGATGTCACCAGTTCCGGGTGTCGGCATTGGGTTTCCGGTTGTATTTTCGAGAATATAGATTCCGCCCAGTTCGTCAAAAAGTATTCCCAGGACAGTGGAAAATCCACTGGCAACCACACTGATATTGCCGCCGGGTGTTATCTTGTATATCGCGGACTTCATCGCCTTGGCAACAGGCCTTTAACCATTAAGCAATCCCTGGCAACAATAGAAGCCATGTTGCCGAAAGATCTGTTTTTGCGCATTCACAGGTCTTTCATTGTTTCAATAGAAAAGGTAACTGCATTTACACCCCATGATGTTGAGATAGGCAGTATAGAAATTCCTATCGGAAGACAATATAGTTCAATACTGAAAAAATTGTCCATAAACTGATGGCTGAAAATGTATAACCTTTTAATTACCAAATAAAAGATTAACGCGGGATTTTTATTTCTGCCTTTTTGAATGCACAGCCATGAAATCCCTGAGTGCCGAATGGTATACGGAGGTACGGCCCTTTACTTTGTAGGCCGCTTTCTTAACAGGATCATTTACAATAGCACCCGCATATTTTGCGGCTTTCGCAAAAAGTTTCCTATATTGAATTTGCTCTTTGGTATATTTTACGCGGCTGCGGTCAGGAAATTTGCATTCAAAAGTTTTCCCATTGATGATTTTAAGCACGACCTGTTTTCCAATTGCACCCGAAACGTTTTCCAATAAAGGGTTACCCCTGACTCTTGCCATAGGAAATTTCTTATATCACTAAATTAGGAAATTTTCTCTTCGATCTTACGCCTTCTTACGTCTTCTTACGTCTATTTAAGTACTTCAATATAGGAATCTACCTCCCTGGCTCAGGTACAATAAGGCCTGGGCCAAAGGGGCAGCATAATTTGGTACTTGATAGAGTCCCCCGTTCAGAAACAGGGAATTATTAATAAATGAAAAAATGAACGCGAAACTTTATTGAAATGGCATAGTATTAGCGGAATTTTGAATTGGTGCTACCTGCATACGCGATCTTATAAACTTCGACGATGCTGAGAAACTATTTTATCCTTGCCGTCCGCCATCTCACCAGGCACAAATTGTTTTCTCTCATCAATATTTTTTGCCTTGCAACAGGAATTACTTTCTCTATATTAATAGGTTCATATGTGCTGAATGAAGAAGCGGTGGATTCGGGCATTAGAGAGGTTGGTAGGCAATACATAATAAAAAGCAGGTGGAAGGAGGGAAATATGGGACCATCCAATACAACGCTTGGTCCTCTTGCAAAAACCCTGAGAGATGAATACCCCAACCTGGTCGAAAATTATTACCGGTTTGACCCTGCGGAGAGTATTGTATCAGTTGGCGGGAGGCATTTTCGTGAACAGATCTCGGCAGGTGACACAAATCTTGTTTCTATGTATGGGTTCCCACTATTATATGGCAATCCGCGTCAGGCATTTCTCAATAACAATTCTGCTGTTGTAATGGAAGATTTTGCAATGAAATTCTTTGGCAAAACAGATGTGATCGATAGCATGATTAGTGTGCAAACACCGGCTGACGGCAGTAAACACGATTTTTTAATAACCGCTGTCTTGAGAAACTTACCTCCTAATTCGATAACCGGTTTTACCGGAAAGCCTTACCAGGTTTTTTTACCGATGGACGTCAACCAGTATTTTCAGGGCGGGGATAAAGGCGATAATTGGTCGAATGTTTTTATCGTTGGCATGCTGCAGCTAAAAAAAGGCATAAAAGCTAAGGATCTTGAAAAGCCAATTTCAAATATCCTTGAAAAGTATCAGCCGGCGTTTGTGAAGGGTAATTTAACCGTGGAATTGACGGCCTTGATCAATTATCACTTAAAAAACAATAATAATGCCTTACAAAAAATAGTTATCGCACTTTCACTAGTGGCGGGATTTATTTTATTATTGGCCATCATAAATTTTGTTAACATCAATATCGGCATTTCAGCATACCGGTTAAAGGAAATCGGGCTGCGCAAGGTATTTGGAGGGATGAAATTCCAGCTCGTTATCCAGTTTGTAGTTGAGGCCCTGATCATTACCCTCGCCTCAACCTTAATATCAACAGTTTTGTATGAATTATTACTTCCTGTATTTAGTCAAATTCTTAATACAAATTGGGAGCATATTTGGCAATTGGGCATAGTTAAATGGGCTTTGCTTTCCATACTTGCCATTTCAGTTGGCTTTGCAGCTGGCATTTACCCCGCATTTGTGTTAAGTTCATACAATACAGTTCATGCAGTAAAAGGAAAGATAGATTCAGCCAAAGATGGACTACTACTTCGAAAAACGCTGCTTATTGTTCAGTTCACGCTCGCTACAATAGTCTTTATCAGTGCAATTACCATTTCGAAGCAGGTATCCTTTTTCTTCAATACGGATCTCGGATATAATAAAGATGAGGTCATGATATTATCCTCAGTTCCCCACCAATGGGACTCTGCAGGTGTAATTATGATGGAAAATACCAAACCGCAATTACTACAGGTTCCGGGTGTAAAAATGGTATCCCTTTCGGAGAATATACCAGACGGGAGCGCCGGCGGAAATCTAAACATCTATACTAAAAACAATGGCGACATGGTCAGCGTCCAATTCATTGGTGCGGACGCGGATTTTGCGAATGTCTATGGAATTCAGATGAAAGAGGGTGTGTTCCTGCAAAACGATAACAGCAATTATATTCAAGGCAATATAGTATTGAACGAATCAGCGGTAAAAGCCCTGGGATGGACAACCGCCGTTGGCAGGACAATAAGATTGGGTGCTCCGGACGGGGTTTTGGAAACCATTGTGGGCGTCGTAAAGGATTTTCATTTAGAATCGTTGCAAAGGGGCGTCCAGCCGCTCATGATAGCCGGATTAAACGAGCCTTTTACAAGATCTTACCGGTATTTTTCAGTTAAATTAAAAACTCCGGATATTAATAATATAATAAATGAAATGCAGGGAAAATTCAGAACACTATTTCCCGGTGCCGGTTTTGAGTATTCCTTCATAGATGAGAAATTCAAAACATTGTACCAATCTGAGTTTCACCTAAGGAAAGCGTTGGATGTTGCTACGGTATTAAATATCTTAATTGTCTTTCTTGGCGTTTTCGGCGTAGTGGCGTTTACACTAACGAGGCGTACAAAGGAAATTGCAGTACGCAAAGTGCTTGGCGCAGATGTAAAAGGTATTATTTTCATCTTCTTAAAAGAATACGGGCTATTAATATTTATTTCAACCTTAATTGCTTGGCCGCTCACTTACTATATTACTAACAAATGGCTCGAAAATTATGCATACAGAATTCAGCAAAATATTATCTCATATCTGTCTGTGACTGTTTTCATTTTAATAACCATTTTTTCTTTAATAGCAGCTCAATGTTTTAAAACAGCCAGCTCAAATCCGGCGAACAATCTGAGAACGGAATAAAATAATAGCTAACCAGACAGCCGTCTAATCCGCCTGCAGCACCAAACCTTCATGGGTAATTTCAAGTTCTTCAAGCATCACCTGGTTCTCCTCCGCATTCAGCTCGCCCCACTTAACTCTGCAGGGCCATGCATTTGCCAGCTCCCAGGTGAAAACGGGCTTGTGTTCTTCGTTTAATAATTCAATTCCAATTGTCCTTCTAAAGCTTGCACTCTGCTCCTGGAAAAAATAAGTTTTTTGCCACCAGGTAAAAAATTCCAAATCACCGACGAAAAGACCTCGTTTTAAAATTATATTCCCATATTTGGTCATTCCCGGCTGCTTGGTCTTATTATATCTGGGTGAACTGCCCTCGCGGTATTCAATCACCGTAGTAGCCACCTCTAAACCGGAAACTTCTGTAAATCCCAATCTTGTTCCACCCCAATTGACTGAAAAATGAAACTTGGGTAAGGGATAGATTTTTACTGGATCAGCCATAATTAATATTTTTTGATGAAAAAAATCAAATCAGAATAAATTTTAAGGTCATGAACGATTTTCGATTTATAGGATTTATTGTTTTCCCCCTTATAAGAAATGGTAAAACTAACCAGGGTATCCTTTAAGTGCAGGAAAAAAGATTCATAACTATCCACAAATATTTTTATTTCTTTCAGCGGGGCCAGGTACCTGATTTCTTTGAAAATCGAAAGCTCCCCGATATTCTTCCTTCCCCCTAATCCCAAAATAATTGAGGACGGTTTTATTTTGAGATTCAATGCCGGCAGAACAGCGGTATTCCTTATCACTAAAAAAACCGTTTCTGCATCGATCTCAAAATCAACAACAATTTGTCCAGGATTATTGACCATTTTCATTGGAATATAAATATATGTATAAATCCCAAATCCTCCGGCGTCCCTTCCGGGGAAACTCAATACTGGTCTAATGCCATCCGGTGTCTTCCGGGGAATGCAAAACTCCCGTCGATTTTATGGATACGTTCGTCGAGTATTCAACAAGTGTTTTTTTATACCGCGCATCTTTACCATGCAAAAAGAAGATCTAAAGCCAATCAAAATCCAGCTCTTTAAAGGGTAACTTAAAAATAAAAACCTTGAGAATAACTCAGCATCATTTTCCAAATAAAAAATTATGAAAGAGGCATTAAAAATATTATCGCTTTCCGTTCTCCTCGCTATGACCCAGGGTTCCTGCAAAAAAAGCAATACAGCTAAAAAGGCCACATCCCCGATGGCTGGATTTTGGACCTTCAAGTCGGATCCATCGAATCCTGACAATTACTGGAATGCAAACGTCTTATTTCTGAATGACGGCACGTTCAGAATGTATACAGCACTGTCTTTGGCCGATACAGCGGCGGCCCAGGCCATCGCTGACACGGCCAATCAGGTGGTGACTTTTGGCACTTATAAGTTATCGGGAACTACTTTGAATATGTCGCTGACTGAGTTCGGCTCAATTGGAATTTCCTCCTCAGGATCTGTAAACAGCACCTACACTGTTTTCGACGGTACCCTTGAAGCAACCAGCGATCCCAATTCCGCCACCCCGCTCTGGATCCTTACCAAACCATGAACCTTAACCAGGGATCTGAAATTTCTATTTCAGATCCCTTCCTATCCTACTCATTCCAATAAAGATTCACTCTATTGCCAAATGATTTTCGAAATGCCTGCATTCGCTACCACCTACGCTAAAGCTTCGGTGGTTGATAAAAGCTTCGGTGGTTAAAAAAGCCCGGTGGTTAAAAAAAGCGACGGCAGTCAAAAGAGAAACTTATTCCTTTTTTCCTGCCTTCCTCATAAATTTCGAGGAAGCCAATTCAACTGAATCATCGGTTACACTCTACAATACTCACACTCAATTATTTACGAAACATAGTTTGCAGAATTTTCAAAAATTGTTGCAGCCATCGATGGTTAAAAAACCAAATTCAGGACAGTCATTTCCAGGCCAATATTTTTTGCCGGCCAGAAAAGATTAAATCAATCTAATTTAGTCGGACAGAAAATTATTCCTTCACAAGTTTTGTCCAAAAAAAACCAGTTATGAATTCCCGTCGTGATTTTCTCCAAAAAATAGGGGTTTCAGCTTTAGGCCTGTCCATATTGCCGGGTTATATTCAGTCAAATCGCGCTATTTATGACCCGTTTGAGGAAGGGCCCCTGCTTCGGGTGGCCATCATGGGGCTTGGCGGTTATGGTACAAGGGTGGCCGAAGCGATGCAGTCCTGTACTAAAGCGAAATTAGTTGGTGTGATCAGCGGAACGCCCTCAAAAATCAAAGCCTGGCAGGCCAGGTACAATATCCCTCCGAAGAATTGCTACAACTATGGAAATTTCGACGAAATAAAAAATAACCCGGATATTGATGCGGTCTACGTCATTACACCAAACGGATTGCATCATGATGAGGTCATCCGTGTGGCACAGGCAGGTAAACATGTGATTTGTGAAAAACCCATGGCATTGAATGCTCAACAAGCCCAGGAAATGATTGATGCCTGCAAGCGGGCAAATGTCCGCCTGCTAGTCGGATACAGGATGCATTTTGAACCACATACTTTGGAAATTATCCGGATGCGGAAGGCAGGCGAGTTTGGAAAAATCATGTTTTTTCAGGGGCTAAGCGGCTTCATTATCGGCGATCCAAATCAGTGGCGCCTGAATAAGGAATTATCCGGAGGCGGAGCCATGATGGATATAGGAATTTATTCTGTCAACGGTTCGCGCTACATGACGGGAGAAGAACCCATCTGGGTAACGGCCGAGGAAACCAAAACGGATCCGGTAAAATTTAAGGAAGGTATTGACGAAACGATACAATTTCAATTCGGTTTCCCCAGTGGAGCTGTCGCTTCCTGCCTGTCAACCTATAGTATGAATTTCCTGGACCGTTTTTTTCTGAATGGTCTGGATGGGTTTGCGGAATTGGATCCGGCAACCGGTTATGGCCCGATCCGCGGACGCACGAATAAAGGTGAATTGAATCAGCCGGCGGTAATACACCAAACTGTGCAAATGGACGAGATGTCGGACATGATTTTAAAGGGAAAGCAGCCAATCGTTCCCGTGGACGGAGAAGAAGCCCTGAAAGATTTGAAAATAATTGATGCGATTTACGAGGCCGTAAAAACAGGGAAGAGAATGGAAATTAAAAAGTAAAAAGTAAAAAGTAAAAAATGAACCCTGGCATTGGGAATTTGGCTTATTAGGGACATATTTTTACTTTTTAATTTTTACTTTTTAATTTTTAATTTTTAATTTTTAATTTTTAATTTGAAAAAAACCCACTTCACAAACTGAAATGGGTTTCCTATTAAAGCCAAAGCACGGATCAATAAGGCAGAATCACGGTATATGTCCTTCCATTGGCA
>JANWIY010000106.1 GCA_025449645.1 Chitinophagaceae bacterium
ACAAATAAAAGAAAAGCGCTGTTCGGTTTTATCTGGCTCATTATAATTTTAGGCCTTTCGCTTTTTATTCCAGCCGGGACTCTGGATTTTTGGCAGGCCTGGGTTTATTTGTGCATATTCGGCGGATCGTCCTTATTGATCACCTGGTTTTTGATTAAGAGAGACATGGAATTATTGAAACGAAGGCTTAAAGCAGGGGCTGCAGCCGAAAAGGAAAGGAGTCAAAAGATCATACAGACTTTGGCCAGTTTTATATTTATCGGCATCATGGTAACCCCAGGGTTTGATCACCGATTTAAATGGTCAGATGTTCCGGTTTACCTGGTAATAACCGGTGAAATTTTTGTGGTACTTGGATTTTTTATTGTTTTCCGTGTTTATAGAGAGAATACCTACACTTCAGCCGTAATTGAAATTGCAGAGAACCAAACTGTTATTTCAACAGGTCCCTATGCGGTGGTTCGCCACCCTATGTATTCAGGTGCGTTGCTGTTGTTGCTTTTTACGCCTTTTGCCCTGGGATCGTTTTGGGATTTTCTTTTTATTATTTTAATTTATATTATAATTATATGGAGACTTCTTAATGAAGAGAAGTTTCTTATTAAGAATCTGACCGGGTATGCAGCTTATTGTGAAAAAACCCGGTTCCGGCTAGTTCCTGATATATGGTAAATGAGGTTAATGCCAATTCTATAGACAAAGTTTATACTTCAATCGCTACAAGCATCTAAATATGTGAGGCAATACTTGCAAAAGAGCATAACAATAGTGTGTTATTTTTTTCAGATTATAACACGCTGTCTCTTCTCTGGATAGCAAACCAGGCAGGTAAAATTAAATATTTATGTAAACAAATAAATGCAATAAATGTAAACAAAAATTTGTATCATTGCCAGAGTGGATTACTTCCCGGAGACCTTACAAAGTCAGCCTGATCTCATACCCAGGCTGCCATAAAGGAGAGCCGGAGAAAGGCATTTTCCGGTTCCAAATTGATCTTCAATCTTAAGAAACAGCAAATACGGGATCATGAAAATATACAGATGGATTTTTTGGATGCTTATCCTACTTCCCTTCCATTTTGTTTCTGCACAACGCTCTTTCGATCCCATGGTCAGGATCATTGTCGGACCTGACCACACGGACTGGGTTTATAAGAGAGGGGAAAAAGCACAATTCTCAGTGACCATTTTGGAATTCGGAAATCCATTGAAGAATGTGGCTGTTTATTATGAAGTGGGCCCAGAGAGGATGAAGCCGTCTAAAAAGGATTCGCTTATGCTTCCGAAAGGAGTCCTGAAAATCGATGGAGGCACAATGAAGGTTCCGGGTTTTTTGCGATGCCGGATAGTGGCTACTGTGGAGGGAAAAGAATATGAGGGTATAGCAACGGTTGGTTTTGATCCTTTGGACATTCAACCTACAATTGAAGATCCTTCCGATTTCGATGCATTCTGGAAGCAGGCGAAGACTGAGCTTTCAGAAATTCCGATTGATGCCCGCATCACCCTGATGCCGTCCAGGTGCAGTGAAAAAGTAAATGTTTTCCAGGTCAGCATGCAGAATTATCCTGCCATGACCAGATTGTACGGCATATTGTGCATGCCAAAAAAAGAGGGACGCTACCCGGCCCTGCTCCGGGTTCCGGGTGCCGGCGTGTATCCTTTGGAAGGCGATGTAGACATGGCCGAACACGGGCTGATTACCCTGGAAATCGGGATACACGGAATACCGCTTGACATGGATACGGGTGTCTACAGCAATCTCAGGTGGGGAGCATTGAAGGGATACATGAATTACAATCTCGATGACCGCGATCATTTCTATTTTAAACATGTCTATCTCGGCTGCGTAAGGGCGGTTGATTATATCTTCAGTCTGCCCCAATTTGATGGGACCCATATTGCGGTTACAGGTGGCAGTCAGGGTGGCGCATTATCCATTGTAACAGCCGGTCTGGATCCGCGCATTCGATGGCTTGCCGTTTATTTTCCCGCTCTTTGCGACCTCACAGGCGACCTCAAAGGAAGGGCGGGAGGCTGGCCTCATTATTTTGAAGGGAAGAAGCTGAATTTTAATAATAAGAAGGATAAAATTCAGGTCTGCGGTTATTATGACGTGGTAAATTTTGCCAGAAGGCTGAAAGTGCCTGGTATATATACCTGGGGTTACAATGATGATACCTGTCCGCCTACTTCCATGTATGCCGCCTATAACATGATCACGTCGCCAAAGGACCTATTCCTGGCACTGGAGACAGGCCATTGGGAATATCCTGAACAAAAAGAAAAACTGGACAACTGGCTCCTCAGCAAATTAAACGGACCATAAGATGGAGCTTTGACATTTCCAGCCGGTTACTGCCGGTTCATCGATTTTGGTTAGTCTAAAGTTATTACAACGTTTCCCTTTTTGTGTCCCATTTCGACATACCTGTGTGCATCGGCAATTTGTTCCAATGGATAGGTTCTGTCTATAACTGGTTTTAGTCTCTTCTCCTCGATGAGACCCTTAAGAAATAATATATCTTCAGCTTTTTCGCTTACAACTCCGGATATTACTTTCTTGCTGCTCGTCATGGTGGTCCAAAAACCCTGAAACATTTGCGACAGACCAGCTGAAGCTAAAATCAGGAATCCTTTTTGCTTTAGCGATCTTATACAACCTGAAAACGAACTCTTGCCTACGGTATCGAAAATGACATCATAGTTCTCACCGTTTTTGGTAAAATCGGTGATTGTATAATCAATCACCTCATCGGCTCCCAGTGCTTTCACCATTTCCAGATTCGTAGTACTGCACACAGCGGTAACTTCGGCCCCAAAATATTTGGAAAGCTGAATCGCAGCCGTGCCAACAGCGCCGGAAGCTCCATACACAAGAACTTTTTGTCCATTCCTGATATTTCCTTTTCTAAGAAAATACAATGCGGTTGTTCCACCGAAAGGAATGGCAGCGGCTTCTTCATATGTCATATTGTTCGGTTTTATTGCCAGCGCGCTTTTTTCAGGTAAGCATTTGTACTCTGCATAAGCACCGAGACGCAATCCGGTAGTTCCAAAAACCTGGTCTCCTTCCTTAAATAGTTTTACATCCTTGCCAATAGCTTCAACGTCCCCGGCCAGGGCAAATCCGAGTATTGATTTTTTTGGTTTTGTGAGACCAAAGAAAAACCTGACTGCAAAAGGGTCAGCTTTTCGCAGGCGTACGTCTCCGGATGAAACTGCAGTCGCATGAATTTTTATCAGTATTTCATTGTCGCCGGGGACCGGCTTTTCCACTTCCCTGAGCATCAGGACCTCCGGCGGCCCGTATTTCGCGCATACTATTGCTTTCATTCTAATCAATCTGATTATTAAGGCGGAGGCAAACGATTTAGTGATTCCGGAATGCCACCAATAGAAAATTGCTTAATATGTAAAAGTTAGTGTTTAATAATTACAATTCCCTTTATTTAATCGTTCCCTGCAATTTGATGTTTATTTTTCTGAATCAACCTAACCCCGGGTTTTGTCAGGCTTTTGAATTTATTCTAATAAAACGGCCGCTTCATTCTGATGTTTTATGAAGCGGCCGTTTTACTATTTAAACCAATCTACATCTTTACTGGTGTAATGTAATGGTCGGTAATTTTGTTTCCATTCCATTTTGCACCTGGACATTCAGAAGGGTCGTATCCTTAAAGATCAAGAGGGATACCGGCTTAAACATAACAGAATAGCTGCCTGCAGATAAACCACGCACTTCAAATTCTCCTTCATCTTCAGGAATGGCATATGCTGTATCACTATTATTAAATATTATCACGTTTGCATGTGCTTCCGGAGGAAGAACCATGCCTTCAATGCTCCCTGAATTTTGCTTGCTATATACTTTTATCTCAGGCCTCAGACAATAATGACCATCTTCATATTCAATTGATCTTTCCACATTAAAATCGAGATGTATTACAAATTTCCCTCCTGGCAAACTGTCTATGGAATTTGACCGGATGTTCGCGTAAACATAAGGGCTGCCATCACAAATAGGCAACGGGTAAGTATGTATGCTGTCTGTTGACACACTATCATTCGGGCCCAGCGTTATCCTGATTTTAGTGATTTTACCAATATGAGAAAACCCGTTAGCAATAATCGTATCGGTTCCATTTCTCAGTTTCAGCAGATCATATAATCCTGGTTTAATACTCAATGTATCCCATTTTCCAAAATGGTCGCCATGATGATCTTCATCTCCCTCATCGCGGGGATCATCCCCTTCATGATCATCATCGTAATAATCATCATCATGATGTATTTTCCCGGTATCCACCTTTACTTCTACATAGCGAACGTCTATGATTACGCTGGTTAAATTGGGAAGCGGATCATCGTTCAACGAGACTGTAACCTGCTGCATACCCGGGGGGTTAGTTCGGGATGAATTTGAATTTTCTTTGTTGCAGGCCGAAATTATACATGCTGTAATTATGGAAAATGATAACAGACCCAACCAAATGTTTCCTTTGAGTTTCATAGTTGTAAGTTTAATAAAATAAATAATGGACAAGAGTAGAGATCAACGATCCATATTAAATAAAGTTTCTTGTAGGAGAATAGCTGGGTAGTATTAATTCTTTACAAGAAATGTACCATGTATCCTTCAAGCGCAATAATTACGTTGGTTTAACAATTATCGGGTCCTTTTTCTTTAACCAGATCTACAATATTGTTCACCGTATATGAATTTACTGATCGGGCTTAGTAAAATTACTAAGCGGATTTTAATAGTAAAAGAGGGCGCCTTCAGTGTCTTACTCCTTTGCTGCTGATGTATTAGCAGGTCTGGTTTATGAACTTCTTCTTATTTGTCGATAAGATTACGGGATGCAGTAGGTGCATTACCCAGTTCATTGGAAAAAGAAGAATTAAAATTCAGGAATAATATAGGTAATGCAGGCAATCTCTTCTTCATTAGTGATCTCTTTTTCCCGGGAATTGACAATAATGAATAGGTAACCTGAATTCTTCCAGCGGCAATTTCCCTACGGCGGTTTTTTCGAATTTTCAGATTTCAATAATAAAGTTAAAGAACTACTCATGTGCAACCAACCTTAATAACCTCCCGTTTATGATTGTTCAAATATTTATTTAATCAGAATCTTAAAAGTCAAATCGGGAAAAATGAAAATTAAAAAATGGGTAATGATGGTTTTTTTAGTTGGGGCATCTATCATTTCTATGATCGGTTGCAAAAAGAATTATGCTGTTCAACCTGCGCCCGTAGCTCAACAGGAGATTCTCCTGCAGAATAGTGCCACACTTGGAACTTACCTGACGGACAAGCAGAATCATGCATTGTATTTTTTCTCAAATGATGCGGACGGGCAGGACAGTTGTACGGGTGGCTGCCAAACGATGTGGCCTTCATTTATTGTTGAAAATCTGACAGCCGATAAACCTGGAACCGGTTTGGATATTTCTGACTTCGGTTCCATTACTTCTTCAACGGAAAGAAGGCAAGTCACTTACAAGGGATGGCCCCTGTATTCTTATGTTCCGGTACAAAATGGTGCCAACCTTCCTGAGGCACCGGGTCTCACATCCGGAGATGGCTTTGCAAATGTTTGGTATGTAGCCAGGCCTCACCTACAAAGGATGGCCATTGCATAATTTTGGTCAGGATGGCAACAAGCGAGGATCGAATAAAGGAGTCAGCTTCCCGCTGCCCGGCGTTTGGCCGATCGCAGTAAAGGATATTCGTGCGGCTCCTTAATATTTTCCTTCCGTAATGAATTCCCGGCACAAAGGTTTAATTCCATGAAGTGTAAATTTTCTCCCTGGTTCATCATATTTTCAAACCCTGATGGATCAGGGGAAATTTATTTTGGAAGGACCTCTTCATTGAGGTTGCTCATTTTACAAGCCGATATTGCATTTGCGCATAGTGTGTTCCGGTTCAATAACAAACACTGCTGCATCAAATCCGGACGATTCTTATTTTTTTGATTTCCTTATTCAGTTGAATATCAATTATTAAATAAAATGGCATTGTCTTAGCAGAAAAACCGTAAGCGTAAACATTCCGGATATTTTCAAAAACTATCTCAATATTGCTTTCAGAAATCTCTGGAGACAGCAGGTTTTCTCTTTCATTAACCTGTTAGGACTTGCCGTAGGCATGTCTTCCTTCCTTCTCATCTTCTCCTTTGTTTCATTCGAGCGAAGTTATGACAGCTTCCATGCCAAGGCGGACCGCATATACCGTATCAATTGCGACACCAAAACTGAAACGGAGGTCCTTCCAACAGGGATGACTGCGGGCCCGACGGGGCCTGCCATAAAGGCCAATTTTCCTGAAGTGGAGGAGGAGGCTCGCATATGCTTTATGAGTTTCCTTGTCCAGAACGGCACAAAAAAATTTCAGGAGACCAATATCGTAGGCGCCGATTCCAGCCTCTTCTCAATCTTCTCTTTTCCTTTGCTGAAAGGTGATCCCGCTACCGCGCTTCGTGACCCCTTCAGCGCAGTCTTGTCGGAAGCAGGCGCCCAAAAATATTTTGGCTCCGCAAATCCCATCGGCCAGGCCCTTGTCCTTAATGGCAAATTCACAATCAGGGTCACTGGCCTCATGCGGAATATCCCGGAAAATTCGCACTTTCACGGGGACATCCTTATTTCGATGTCAACCTTTTCAGGCCGTCTCTTTGGCAATTGGGACCAAAGCTGGGGAAATTTTAACTGGTTTACTTTTCTGCTCCTCAAACCGGGAGCCAATGCCGCCCGTCTTGAAGCCCGGCTTCCGGCATTCGTGAAAGAAAAGGCCGCCGACGTGGAGAAAGCAACCGGCATGTCCTATACCTTGCACCTCCAGCCGCTTAAGGATATATACCTCGGACCAACACTTAATAATTACGGCAATGGGGAGCCTACCGGTAGCAACGCGAATACTTATATTTTTTCTATCGTGGGCGCTTTTATCCTGCTGATCGCATGCATCAATTTCGTCAACATCACTACGGCAAGGGCCTCGGAACGTGCGCGGGAGGTCGGAATCCGGAAGGCCATTGGCGCGATGAGGACCCAGCTAACCCTGCAATTTCTGGGCGAGTCAATCCTGCTTTGCCTGATCGCCTTCACGCTGGCCACAGCGCTATGTAATGTTCTGCATCCGGTCTTTACCGGACTGTTAGGTAAGGATATTCCGCTCAAAGCTTTTGGCGCCGGCGGTTATATTGGCTTATTATTGGTTATCTCCATTGGCATAGGCGCTCTTGCAGGTATTTATCCAGCCCTGGTGATGTCCGGCTTCAATCCCATTACAGTACTAAAAGGACGTTTCGTTTCCACCAAAACCGGGCTTGCGATGCGGCAGGTGCTGGTTGTGTTTCAATTTACTATTTCCACCGTGCTTATTATCGGGACAATCATCGTATACAATCAGTTAATGTTCATGCAGGACCAGGACCTCGGTTTCAATAAGAACCAGGAGGTCGCGATTAACTTCTTCGGAGATAGTGCGGTCCAGGTTAATACCGAACATATTCGCCGGGTACTGGGAGCTATTCCCAATGTAAATGGCGTTAGTTTTTCGAGCAACGCGCCCGGTACCAGTCCCGACAACTGGTATCTCCAGATAGCCAATCCTGAAGGGAAAATGCAGGGCGCCAATCTGAACTTCTATGTTATCGATTTTGATTATTTCCAACACTACGGAATCCGTATGGCAGCGGGAAGAGGCTTTTCACACGAGTTCAGCACAGATTCCAGCCACGCGCTGATCCTGAATGAGGCAGCGGCACGCAGCCTCGGGTATGGCGATCCGGTTAAGGCAGTAGGAAAAAAGTTCACCATGTGGGGGAAGGATGGCACGATCATCGGCATCGCAAAAGATTTCCATTACCGCTCTCTGCAGGAAGCGATCCAGCCTCTGGCCTTCAGGATCTTCGATCCCCGCTTTTATGGGGTGATCTCAGTAAAAATTGCCGGCAGTCATATCCCACAGACTCTGGCCGTGCTGAGTGACCGGTGGAAACAGCTGGCGCCGGAGCGCCCTTTTCAATATTCTTTTGTGGACGAAGATTTCGCGAAACTATATTCTGCTGAAGACCGGTTTCAGCGTGTCTTTCTTTATTTCTCCCTGCTGGCCATCTTTATTTCCTGCCTCGGGTTACTTGGCCTCGCCGCCTATACTACTATCCAGCGCACCAAAGAGATCGGCATCCGCAAAGTGCTGGGCGCTTCGGTGACGACAATCGTCGGGCTCTTATCAAAAGAATTTCTGCGCCTGGTATTCATTGCCCTGGTGATCGCTTCCCCGATCGCATGGTATGCGATGCATAACTGGCTTCAAAATTTCGCATACCGGACCAGCATCGCCTGGTGGGTCTTCCCTCTCGCAGCCAGCGCCGCAGTCCTGGTCACCTTTCTTACTGTCGGCTTCCATTCCTTCAAGGCGGCAGTCGCTGATCCGGTGGATAGTCTGAGAACTGAGTGATCCTCATTTTTGAAACTCCCTGGTACAACACCGGCCCCTGATACTCTATCCCCGCCGCGGTCCTCATTTCTTTAGTCAGTTTTTCTCATTTAGCTATGTTTTCTTCAATCGAAATCTGTTTCCGGATCATGTAAGGAAGATGGCCTTATTGATTAATGCCGATATCATATAATATTAATATAATATATAAATATTCCCTGCCATCTGGGGCATTTTTTTGCCAACTGATGAATAAAAATCAAAAATTTTTGAATCTATTGGCAAAATTTGAGCGAGTGAATCCCTTTATTTGTATATTTACCGTGAGCCCAGACAAATTCAAC
Source organism: Chitinophagaceae bacterium (assembly GCA_025449645.1). GTDB lineage: Bacteria > Bacteroidota > Bacteroidia > Chitinophagales > Chitinophagaceae > Puia. Next base: position 8,799 of record JANWIY010000106.1, read on the forward strand.
TGGTAAAGCGGGCCATAATGGCGAATCAATAAAAAATCATAATATGAACAAGCATTTCAACAGAGCTTCATTGATCCTCTTAGGTTCAGTAATATATTGGGTTGGATATTGTGGTTTTTTCACGCACCAGCAAAATATCGGGTATTCCGTGTTATGCCTGTTCTTAATAATATCCGGCTTAGCACTCGCCGGCTGGAATTCATCCAATTTGGTAAGGGGTAAATAAAAAGGAGCTACCTGCGCAACCGTTCGTCAATGCTCCATCTATACTTTGGCAGTGAGGCCAGCAGGAAACTTGCTGCGCTCAGGGTAAAGACCGAATAACTCAAAGGGGAATTAATGCCAAATGATATGGCCATGGAAAGGGCAAAGCAGAAACTCAGTATTCCACTTCCAATACTCGCAACACGCGTAAAGAGGCCGATCAGTATTAGCAATCCAAAAATCACTTCAGCAACGGTAGCTGAAAGCGCCAAAGCCGGTATAGAAGCTGCTGGTAAAAAGCTCATCAGCTTGCGGGCGTAAGCCAGAAAGTGTGCCCAATCGCCCCAAGCAACATGTGGCCTTCCATTAGCTCCCACCATTCCTAAACGATCAGCTACTGCCCACAAATAACCCGATCCGATCGCGATCCTTAGATAGAGTGACGGAAATTTTGAACCATAAATCATTTGCATCTTTATTTTTTTTGAATGTTAGACCATCCGTGTTTCCAAATACTTTGATAATATGCCAGGCGGACTAAAGCGGCCTTAAGATTCAGGAATAGAAAATTCAGCAGGGAATCAGAAATTCTTCTATTGAATGATCAATGCAAATTTACGATGGATGATAAACATTATTTGAAACCCACCCGCCAACTGCTCAATCAAACCATTAGCTTATCCGGGCTTCATGCCAACTGCTCAATTTGGCCTTACCGGGGACTATCCCGCATTCAAACCACTCTTTAGTTTTAGTATCTTTAAATGAGATGAAACCCGGTTTTTTCATATTCAGTTTTCTATTGCTTTTGTGGCTTTTCAGCCAGACACCGCATATGGAGGGCCTGCAAATGGTTGAAATGGATTCGATCATCAGTTGTTCTTCAGACAGCAACTACACTAATTTTTTTCTCAAGAATAATAAAAAATTAACTGCTTCCCTCACAATGAAAGATGTTGAAGAATTGCTTTCCGATTATTCTTTTCTCCGCGTTCATCATTCTTTCCTCGTTAATCTCAATGAAATTCATAAATACTTTAAAGGAGAAGGAGGATATCTTGCCATGTCCGACGGTTCCCATATTGACGTATCCCGCAGCCGCAAGGAAATGTTACTCCAAAAATTGCAGCCAAGCCGCCTTTAAAATGATCCCTTACCCATTCTAACCTTCAGGTTAAACGGCTGCACCGCATTCTACACAATCTGGCTGGGAAAGGCTTTATTGCCGCCATAGATTTGTTTCAGAATCGAACATGATCATTAACCATCATGCCCAGGTCGCCCTGAATGGCCAGAGGGCCTCTTCAACCACTGACTACGGCATATTGTCAAAATCCAAAAGCCGGACATCTGGGGCGGTGAATCAAAAAGCAGAAAGAAATTTTAAGAAAGATTACAGTCAGACAAGCAAGGCTGAATGGTCTACCCTGAGTGACCACTCGCTGATGCGCGGGTTTTTTATGAATAAAATCATTTACCGTGCATTTTACACAGCTCACGGGCAATGGATATACACGGCCTCCGGTTATGATGCCAGTAAACTGGATAAGGAGGTCTCTGATAAAATTAAAAGTGTTTATTACAATTCCAGAATCGTATTTGTAAATCAGATCGATATCGTTGGAGGCAAGACAGTTTATATTGTTGAAATCCAGGATGAAAAATCCATTCGGAAACTTCGTGTAGATGAGGATGAAATGGAAGTTGTACAGGAATTTGAAAAACACTAAAGTAGGTCACTTGCAAAATCAAGTGGTTATAATCAATAAAAGGGCCCTTTTCTAAGGGCCTTTTTTATTGGCGAATTAAATTGGGTGGGCCGGATTGATTGAATAGATTTACAGACTGATCATCTTTAACGACCGATAATCGAAACTATTATAAAAACCTCCGGATGGATACGATCTCTGGTGATTGCCTTTCTGATCGTTACGGGCACAACTGTATCGGGCCAGAATCCAGTCAGTGGACCTGCTTTTCATGTGCTTGTGCTTGCTGAGCGCGGCGGACTGCATGAAGGTTTTGTTGTGGCTGCGCTGGACTGGCTCGACCATTTTTCCAGGGAGCAGCATTTTGATTTCACGGTGATCAACAGCACAGATTCAATCAGCTCAGTCTATTTATCGCGATACCGCGTATTCATCCAGCTGAATTTTCCACCTTACAGATGGAGTGATGAATCCAAAGCGGCATTTGTAAGATACATGGAAGAAGGGCAGGGGGGCTGGGTTGGTTTTCATCATGCATCTTTGCTCGGCGAGTTTGACGGGTACCCGATGTGGGATTGGTTCTCACAATTCATGGGCGGGATCCGTTGGAAGAATTATATAGCTGCGCGGGCAACAGCCACGGTGCACGTGGAAGATAAAGATCATCCGGTGATGAAAGGGCTGCCCGAATCTTTTTCCATACCCGAAGATGAATGGTATACCTATGACAAGGATCCACGTCCGAATGTTCATGTCTTGGCAAACGTGGATGAGAGCAGCTATCAGCCGCCTTCGGATATTAAGATGGGCGATCATCCCGTAATCTGGTCGAACGAAAAAATAAAAGCGCGTAACGTATATTTCCAGATGGGGCATCATGCCAATTTATTCCACTCAACTGAATTCAAAAAAATGTTTGCCAACGCCATTCTGTGGGCGGCAGGAATGTAGTTCGGTTTCGCTCCCGGCACGCCATATTCAATTCCTGCAGCGAATGCAATGATTCGTAACAATTTTCCACCCCCGGCTGCCGTTATCTGGGAACGGCACTCTCTTTCCTGTTTCTTACCTGTTCTGAATAAGCATAAACATGTATGAGGAATGCCGGAATCAAAGTCCTGATCCACCCTGTAATATTAATCATGAAAGCGAGACCTGTGCGTATCCGATCCCTGAGAGAAACCAAGATCTTATACGTGGCTATAAATGCCTTCAGGATTTATCGATTGTTTACCCTTCTTTTCCTATTCTATTCAACGGGCAGTTTAGCTGCGAGCTATTATGTAAGCAGCACAGGCAATGATGCCAATTCCGGAACATCGGTAGTGGATGCGTGGGCAACGATTGATAAAGTCAACAGCACCGTTTTCCTTCCCGGTGATGCGCTGTATTTTGAAGGGGGCCAAACCTTCCACGGCAGTATTTATTTGAATGACAGTGATGCCAATAACCCGGATAATATTTTTATTATTTCTTCCTACGGAACAGGGAGGGCAACAATTAATGCGGGAACTTCCTACGGGTTTTATGCCTATAACACGCAGGGCTTTTCTATCTCCGATTTAATAATTGATGGTAACTCGATGACAACAAATTCCGCGATGGGTTTAAGGCTTTTAGCGGATGTTCCGGGTGACAAAAAATTCAGTAATATTTCGATTACAAATATTGAAGTAAAAAATTTCGGGGAACAGGGCGTGGTGATTGGTGGTTGGAACGGACTCACGGGTTATCAAAACCTTGTCCTTAGCAACCTGAGCGTTCACAATGTAATGACGGAGGGAATATTGATTTATGGCTTCACGTCCCAAACACTGGTTGGCTGGCCGAATAAGAATGTTTCTGTTTCGAATTGTGAAGTATATAATGTTCCGGGTTTTGCTGATCCATCCACGCATGAAGGCAGTGGCATTGTGGTTTCAGGAGTGGATAGTGGCGTTATACAGTATTGTGTGGCGCATGATAACGGACAAAATAATATCCATTGTGGCGGCCCCGGCGGAATCTGGTGCTGGGATAGTAACGATTTCACAATACAATTCTGTGAAAGCTATAAAAACCACAGTGGCACCGGATGTGACGGAATTGGATTTGACCTTGACGGTGGAATGACCAATTCAGTGATGCAATACAATTACGCTCATAACAATGATGGCGCTGGTTATTTATTGGGACAATTTGAGAATGCACGGCCCTGGAGCAACAATACATTGAGGTATAACATCAGTGAAAATGATGGCGTATCCAATGAAGGCAGCATTAGCCTGTTCAAAGGATCCGGCACTACAATGAGTGGGGCAAACATTTATAATAATACCATTTATGTATCGCCTCAGCCCGCTAATATGAGTGCATCTGCCATCTATTTTAAAGATTGGACCACGGGAATTAACAATATAGCTTTCTATAATAATATTTTTCTCAGCACCGGTAGTGTGCCCTTCATTAATATTCCGGCGGGGTATTCAGCCTTCTTTGCCGGCAATATCTATTGCGCCTCAGCCGGCAATTTCTCTATCGCTTACCAGGGAAAAACTTACTCATCTTTAGCGGCATGGCGCACAGCCACAGGTAATGAAGTTGTGAAAGGAACCAATACCGGCTTCGCTGCGGACCCCCTGTTATCGAATACAGGAGCGGGCGGAACGGTTGGGTTTGGCAACATACTGGGCTCGTTAAATGCCTACAAAATAAGAGATCCTGCATCCCCTGCCCTCAATGCTGCGTTGAATTTAAATTCGCTTTATTCGATAAATCCGGGCACCCGGGATTTTTGGGGAATAGCCCTTGCAGGCGGAAATAACAATGATATAGGAGCGAATCAATATGCTTCTGTACTTCCTGAGGAATTGTTGGGATTTTATGGAAACAGTTCCGGCTCGGAACAGAATATTATCTGGAATACTGCAGACGAAACAAATATGAAAGTATTTGAACTGATGTATTCCATCAACGGAATTGATTTTAACAGGATGGCAGATATCAGCCCGAAGGGAAACAATAGCGGTTATAGTTATATGAATGATTTGTTATCAGCAGGAAATAATTATTACAGGTTAAAAATGATTCACCAGGATGGCGTGATCACCTACTCGGCCGTTGTGGACATAAAATACCATCCGGAAACCACTCATGTGACTGTCTGGCCCAATCCCTTCAGCCGGTCTGTCGTGGTATCCATAGAATCGTCAACTCCGGGTCCGGCAATCCTCGCATTATATGATGCGCTTGGAAAAATAGTTTCAATGAGGAAAATACAGGTTCAGCAAGGAACTAACCGGGTCGGTTATGATGGCCTGGATAATCTCCCTGCAGGCGCCTATTATCTGCAGATCATGCATCAGGAAAAGACAGAGCATTTCAAACTGCTTAAAGTGGAATAATCTTTAAGGAATCCATTCGCCGGTTTTCAGGGCTTGGATCAGGCGCGGATCTTCGGCAGACATAGCGGGAAGCCAGATGCCAACCTGCTCGCGATTCCACCAGAGTCCTCCGGGATTGCCCGGCGGTGCGAAGCTATAGCGATAAAGTACAGCCCGGATATATCGCGGCGGTTTACCGGGAAAGGGGTTGCCGGCGAACAAACTCATCGTGCCGGGGTCGTTGTGAAGAAGTTTGGAGACAAGGTTCAGCGTCCACGGATATTCATCCGGCGAGGACATGGCAGCGAACCACATTTGCCAGTCAAGACGCAGTTGGTAGGGGGCGATCTGCGGGGGCCGTTTGTCAAGAGCGACGGGCAGCGCTTTATAAGGATAGGCTTTCCAGTTTGCACTGTCACTTGCATTCTTCTCCATCGTTCCTTCGAATACTACGTTAAAGCGCTCGCGTCCCACTGATCCGAATGCCCCATAAGTGTTCACGAGTTCGAGGCGATCGAACGAGGTGTTCATGATTTGCCGGGAAGACAGAATATTGAAGACGGGCTGGATGCTGAGAATGCCAATGACAGCAACGATAATCCAGGAGGTGATCATCATCGGCCGGGATGGCTCGGCGCGGCTGATAGCCGCTTGCGCCCTGCGGACGAGTGGTCGTGGAAGAAGTTTTGACCAGAAGCCATCGTCGAAACAAGCCAGCGCGGGAAGAATGGTCAGCCAGTTGAGAAAGGAAAGGTTGCCACTAATGAGGAGAATGATTTGTAAGATCACGATCACTGATCCCGCGATGTGTCTGGCGATGCGGGGCCAGAATACGAACCATGGGGCGACGAGCGCGGCCAGGAAATTGAACCAGACGCCGGCCTTCAGAATTGCGTGGGGTAGAAAATGAAACCATCTGGTCAGCGGACCGGGCAGGGGCTGAGTCTCGAAATGGTAGTAGAGTGCGGTCCCGTTGCGCCACACATCATCGCCGCGAATCTTGATCATGCCGGAGCCAAGCATGATGCGGAACGTGAGCCAGCGGAACAGTCCGATGACCGGTACCGGTGCTTCCCGCTTGGGAAATGGCCGCATGTCGAGCAGTGGGCAGAGGAAGATCGCGAGAAATCCGGTCTCGAGCAACTGGATCTCCCATCCATATCCATACCAATCCTGCCCGACGTGAACGAAGGACATATAGAGAAACCAGAGAACAGCCAGAAGGAGCGCATTAGCGTAGCCGGCCAGCACGACGCAGGAAAGTACGAATCCGATCCACGCCACAGTAAGAAGGCTCGCGTCGGAATGAAAAAACCAAAACAACGAAGGCAGTCGTGCAAAACCTGCCCCCTGCGATCCGAGCGCCTCACTGACGCGGTCCAGGAATATACTTACTGGAAGAAGTCCATTCGCGCCGATCAGCGGAACGATCTGGTTGATCGCGACAAGAAAGGCCACGGCATATATTGCTCCCAGAAGGCGAAGAATGAGAAAACGGGTGAGCCAGTATGTTGGGCGGGACAACTGCTCACCTGGGGCAAGCCCATATGAATTTTCCATCTTGTTTTCCAGTGCCAACACGGTGACCTTTTATTTATAGAAAACCCGGGAAATGCTCTGGGCGGCAGCCCGGTTTAACCTGGGTTCATTCGATTAAACGAAATTTTCAGATCTTCCGGATTTGCTTTGGAAATGGCTTCGCTGAATCCAAATACCAGTTCTGTTTTTCCATCTTTCAACTGTTTGAACGCAGATTCTATAAAGGTACTTACCGGAGGAGCAGCATCATGAACTCCTTTACCACCAAGATCTGTATTGAGCGCCGGTGGAATTATTTCAATCACTTCAATATTCCTTTGTTTTAACAAATGCCGTAAAGAGAGCGTAAAGGAACGGAAGAAAGCTTTTGAAGCACTGTAAACCGGAACTTTTGCCAGGGGAGCAAAAGCCAGACCTGAGGTTATATTCATGATGGTGTGAAGCGATTTTAGACTGATGAACAACAATGTGAGATGAAGAGGCGCTTCGATATTCGTTGTAATTTCCTCTTTTGCGCGCTGAAAAAAATCCGGATCAGAAATGGACATCCTTTGCTGAATGCCCGCATTGTTAACAAGAACATTCAAATCGCTGTGATTATCCTTAATCCAATTAAAAAGTCCAACACGTTCTGTTTCAACCGATAGATCGCAGGGCTTCGTTATGACAGATGGGAATTTCTCAGAAACTGCATTCAAAGCCGATTCCCGCCTTCCGCAAATAATGACGGTGTTGTTTTCCTGAATAAACCTTTCGGTAAGCCCTAAGCCAATGCCGCTTGCACCTCCGGTAATCAGAATCTTATTGTTTGCTAATTGCATCCTTTCATTTTTTTTTAAATCTGAATAACAAAGGTAGCTTACTTGCAAAAGAAAATATCGTAATAAGATATTCCTTTTGAGGTTAACCAATGCTTTCCTAACTTAAATGAGATCCCAGCAGCCATTATGAACTTTAAGAAACCAGATTTCCATAGATAAGGTCTTGCTGGCGATCCAGGGCTTATGTTACCTGAAATACCCGGGCTTTTAGGTACAATGATAAAATCAAAATAAATTTGTGCAACTGAATAGTTGCACGTATATTTGCTACCAAGTGGTAGCAGATAAATCAATAAGCAAAATGAGACGAGATGTATTTCAGGCAATTGCTGATCCGACGAGGCGGGAAATCATAGAACTCATTTCAAAAAAAACGATGACGCCAAATACGGTTGCAG